>JBFHIN010000009.1:0-15380 GCA_041596415.1 Crocinitomicaceae bacterium
CTTAACATGACGAAAAATAGCATCTCATTGACCATCTTCTCGATATAGAACTTCTGCCCTATTGTTCTACCCGCAATGCGCACATTTTCAAAGTGGTAATTGTCAGCTATTTGTTGAACAACATCTATCAGTTCGTCACTTTTCTTCTTCGAGATATAATCTTCATGACGAATGTAGATTCCCACTGATTTAGCATCCCTTGCGATAAGCGAGTTGACCAATTCTTTTGATTTAAAAACCCGGATCGAATCCCGTTTTAAATCAAGTTGTTCGAAATCAATATATGGCCTCGAATCGGTAGCCCCATTGACAAAAATGAATTGTTCACTGGTATTTGTTAACGAGCTTACCGATTTAACATAGGGTGTTTTCTTCTCCAGTTCTTGGGTAAAGCTTTTGATTTTCTCTAAAAAACTTTGGTCAAACACGCCATTTTCGCTTTCGACAGCAACCAATAAAAAATCATTATCCGACTCAAACATTTTTCGGTGCTCGAGAAAAAAACTTGTTTCTTCGTCATTGATCGGAAAAAATTTTTCGAAGTCGTAATCAAATATTACTCTAGAAACACCAAATCCAAAAAATGCGGAAAGGCCTACGATCACTACTAAACCGACTACGATATACTTTTTAAACCAATTTATTCCAACCTTCATTACCTTTGACTCGTTCTTAATCAACAAATGTAACACCTAGATTCCTTTCATAATAGTTTTTGAACCGTTTAAATGGAATCAGTAGATGGGTAAAAAGTTTTAATTAAGTTTGAGCAAATATTATTTTATGAAAAAACAATTACTTCTAGCCGGATTATTTTTCACTAGTCTTTCCTTTGGTCAGTCACTGGACCAAACTAACGAACCAGCCATTGGTCAAAATGCCTTGATGTATTTATGTGATACTTTGGCCGATCCCTACGCCGGAACAACAGGAAGCAGCGTAACATGGGATTATAGTACGATTCTTGGTCTTTCAGGATCAACGGCTGTTATGGAAGTTCTGGACGCAACACTTACCGACAGTGCGGCTAATTTCCCAACTTCAACAAAAGCACTTTCGATACAAAATTCATTCATCAGTTATTTCAATTCTACTACCACTGAGCGTTCGTCGCAAGGTTTTGTTTACAATGAGCCAAACTTTGGTACTGTCATGGCTACTTTTGAAACAGACGAAGAAAAATTAATGGATTATCCGTTTTCTAACGGTAATTTCAGTACTGACAATTTTTCTGGATCATTAGAATTCACTTTTAACGGTGTACCCCAAAATCCAACGTGTACAGGAAAAGTAAGAGCTGAGATTGACGGGCAAGGAACACTTTTGTTACCGCAAGCAACTACAATTACTAATGTGATTCGATATAAAATCGTTGACACCGTGTTTACACAAGTTGTTTTCGTCATTCCAATGGATATAGAATTCGTTAGAACACAATACGAATACTACGATTTAGCAACATCTGATTTACCGGTATTTGTGCACACGAACATTAAAATTCAACAACCGGGAGCAACAACGCCAATCTTGGAGCAAAAGTTGGTGATTTCTGCGGTACAACCTACGGAAAATGTTGGTATTCAAGACCTGACTGCAGAACAACATGTATTGTATCCAAATCCTGCCAATGATTCATTTACAATCCGCGGAAATGGGATCATGAACGTATCTATCGTTGACGCTCAAGGAAGAACGGTTAAAACTGTTGAGCAAATTGCACAAGGTCAATCGATCGCTATTCAAGACTTGAAAGCAGGAATTTATATGGTTAAAGTTCAGTCTAACGGTGTTGTTTCAACCCAAAGATTGATCAAAAAATAAATCATATTGAAATATATAGTAAAACCGCTTCGCAAGAGGCGGTTTTTTTATTTTTTAACTATCTTCGTTTCCGCCCGTTATTGTGGGAATTGATCAAGAAACATTTATGCGAAAATTACTGCTCTTTTTATTTGTCCTAATTTTTTCCAAAAGCTTTACGCAGATTACTGAAGGTCTTAACCCTGAAGAGCGTGCATACCTTTTTCATATTGTTAAGAAAAGTCCAATCCTTGATCAATCTATAGGTCGCTATTTCGATTACCAAGGACCCGAAATCCGCTATCCGAACAAGGATATTAATTACGATTCGATTGAGCTTTTGATCATCAATCATCCCGAAATGCTGGTGATCAGAAAAGAAGAAATTGCCAAATCTCCAAAGGGTATCATTTCAGAAGCAGCCAATAAAATGGCCATTTGGGAACTTAATAAAATGCTTCAGGCTAAAAGGGGAAGTGAAAAGGATTTGGAGCCATACCTTCCCAAATACAATCAATTTGAGTCCTTGTTGATGGAAAAATTGCCTGCCAATGCGATCAAAGAAAAGGATAAGCAAGTGCAACCTCATCCTAAAGTAATAAACGTACTGAATCCGAGTCTTTCACTGGACGACAAGGTGGCATTCTTAGAAACACTGCGCTTTTTAGACGAAAATGATTGCCTACAAACGCTTGAAGCAATGAATTATGCTATTAATGCATATGTTCAAGAACGATCTTTGGAGATCTTTCGCTTATTGGGTGGTCAAGCAACAACGTTTCGAAACGTACTTGTAGCTGCCGGTGACGGAAGTTCTACTTCGGGTCTACTGGAAGAAAGAGAAAAGGATGAAAAAGGTCGTTGGAACAGAGGTCTTCCCAAAGCCATTGGTTTATTCCCTTATCAGTTGAAAATAGAAAATAGTGGTCCAAAAAAAGAAGCGACCATTGAACCCATGCGCTTTGCAACAACTGATTTTACCACAGTTGGAGAAAACCGTTACACGAACATACACTTTGATGTATGGGGTTACAATACAAAAAAACAAACTACCGTTGTGCTTGAAAAGAACGGTTTAAGTTATCACCTCTTTGGTGCTGGAGATACGCGTTTCTTATCGCCTGACTCCACTTTTTCTGAGGGAACCACTTTTCAATTCGTTATCAATGATCTGGAAAAGAACAAGATCGGTAATTTGCATGAAAAAATATATGGTAAACGTGGGTTTGATTATTGGATCGATTATTACAAGAAGAAAAAGGACGAAACGGAATTAAAGATCGAGATCAACGAAAAGGAATATTCAGATCTTCACTTAACACCAATCACAACCAACTCGAAGGCTCCTCGAAGTGTTAAAAAGGCCAAGAAAAGAGCCCGCAAAACTGGTGGTGGTCCGGTTGATTACCAACCAAAAACAAATGCGGGAAAAAAAGAAAAAAGGAAGAGCCAGAATACAATCGTAAATTTATACAACCAATTCGAGGGATATAAAAAGAAGATCGCAGAACTAGAAAAAGAAAAACAAGAGGCCATTGATCTTATGGCCATCTATCAGCAACGTCTTGACCTTTTCAAACGAATGATGGGGTATAATTGGGCGAAATTCACAGAAAAAGATGGTTTATACACCTTTCAGGACTCCTCCACTTTTGACATCTTTACCCAGGAATTTCAATTTAAGGCCAGCCCTGTAAAAGAAGATTTCGAAATTCGATTGATCGCTATTCCTGAATCATCACTTTCGAATTCAGCCGATGAAGTAATGTTGCACATCAACTTAGTGGATGCGGCGCCCAACTATGACGCTCGACTGCAATTGGAACTGAATGATGTTTTTGCTTCGGATGCCTATCAATTGGACAAAACGCTCCTTACAGAAAAAGACAGTGTTGCATTACGTCAATTCTTTGAAGGACTCCTCGATAAAAAAGTGGAGTTCAATATTATTGCTCGTGGACAAGGTGTGGGCACATACAATGGATGCGTAGTCGTAAAAAATAACAAACCCGAAGAATTGAGTGCGTACCCGGGTTCAACGGCTGAACAGCGACTGGCATCCAAAATGGACTCTACCTTTGCGCGTTTACGCCGTTCAGAAGTATATATTCAACTTGACAGAAAGATCAGTTTGGAGGTGAATTCCTATACGGATCCGGTGGTTTCAAATGTTGTTATTCCTACAAATGAGCTAAAGGACATCATAAGTAAGTACAGGCTATCTAAAAACGATGCGCTGAGTGTACTTAGAACGGCAGCAATACTTTACCGCTTGAAAGAGGAGATTAACGTAAAAGCCGGCACTTATATGAATCGAGAAGAAGCAAAGATCATCATCGATCGCTTTAACAAGGAATGGAACAAGGTAAAGATCGCCGTTGGACCAACTTCAGTTCGTTTGGTCGACATCAAGATCTAGCTCGGTTCTGCGAAAAAATCGTCAGTGAAATTAACTAAATATAGTTTTCCTGTGGCACGTGTAACAGCGGTGTAGAGCCACCTGTAGTATTCCTGTGAGATAGAATCTTCCGGAATATATCCCTGATCCACGTACACATGTTCCCACTGACCACCCTGCGATTTATGGCAAGTGACGGCATAGGCGTATTTTATTTGCAGCGCGTTGAAATACGGATTTTTAAGGATCATGTCGTAGCGCTTGCGTTTATTTTTTTCGTGCAAATAATCCTTTTCAATCTCAAAGAACAAGGTCTTCATCCTTGTACGATTGATCGATGTTTCCTCCACCTGTAAACTTTCCAGAAGTACTATAACGTCAACATCTCCGATCTCTTCGTAGTCAATAAAATTTACGGTCAAATGAGCAAACTCAAATCCATAAATTTCTTCAATTCTTTTGAGACGTTTGACCTTCATGGTCTCACCATTGGCAATGAATCCCATTTTTGAATTATCATCTAACCAATAATAGTTGTTTTTAATGACCATTAGGCAATCGCCCTGACAAAGCACATCCTCGTACCAATGTACCCTCGCTCTTATCTGATTATTGAAAGCATTTGCTCTTTTGTTGGATCGCGTGATGACGATCGTTTCTTCTATTCCGCAAAAAGAATACGAAGACTCAAGATATTCCTGAAATTCTCCACCATGGATACGCAACACATCATTAAATCCTTTGAGCTTAAATTTAGGGTAACCGTGATCTACAGATCGTAGCATGGTAGCATTCCAGAGGATACCGGATTCTTCGCTTTGTCGTAGCACTTGAGTCAATGAAAACGAGTGAACTTTCAATTGGAAGAAATGATGTTTTAAATATTCGATGTTCAGCGCAGGCGATTCGTCACTCCCTACAGGCGGCAGCTGACCGGTATCCCCCATCAAAATCAGCTTGCAATTTTTACCAGAATAAACATAATCGAAGAGATCGTGTAATAAATTTCTGGATCCAACATTCCCATCAGTCATCATCGAATATTCTCCGATCATTGAAGCTTCATCCACGATAAAAAGCGTATTTCGGTGCAAATTTGGTTTTAAAGTAATGTTACTGAATTCGCTGGTTGACGTCTGTCTGAAATAGATTTGCTTATGAATCGTCAGCGCCTCGTGATCCGATTTCAAGGCAAATACTTTGGCAGCTCTTCCCGTTGGCGCGAGTAATTTCGTTTTTACTTTAAAAGCATTCAATGATTTTACAAAAGCACCAACAACACTCGTCTTCCCTGTTCCGGCAAAACCTTTCAATAGAAAAATCCCTTTTTCCTCTTTCTCCCGCACAAATCTCTCTAAAGCTGCCAACAAATCATGCTGATCACCCGATAATTCAAACGGAAGTTGGTCAAGTACAAATTGATAAAAACGACTTTTTTCACTGAGATTTTGCAACATTAGTTAAAGGTAAATGTTTCAAACGAAACAATCATTGAGTGAATGGATTAAAAAAACTACTCAATGATTGACCGTAGAATTTAAAAAATTGTAGTTTTGTCTGAGAAAAATAGAAATTTGATATAATTATGGGAAATCTCTCAGTTCTAGTAAAAAAGTTTTCGGTTCCGGTTTTGTTCTTTGTATTTGGAATAACTTTATTGGTGATTGGCATCAGAAGTAAACAAGATTCGATGTTTATGATGGCTTCAGTGCTTATGTTTACGGCAGGACTTTTAAGCGTGTTGTACAGTACGGGAAAAATCAAACCACGAGTGCTTTATATACTTGGATTTATTGCCGGTGCAGCTGCATTAGTTACGGTGTTCCTTTCGTATAAAAGTGTGAGAGATACTGCTATTTACAATGAGAATTATGCTCAATGTAAAAGCGAAGCTATTCAAAACCTTACTGACATTCGTTTTGCCCAAAAGGCTTACGCAGAAAAACACGGTACTTACGCAAATACTTGGGAAGAATTGGTTGAATTCATTAAAACAGGGACTGTTCCTTATGTTGTTTCTGAGGGAATTGTGCCAGCACGTAAATTGACCGTTGAAGAAAGCAAATACATCTATAAGGATAATCGTCCTATTGATAACTTGATGACGGAGGTAGAAGCCTATAAATTATCAAAATCGACAATGGTTCCTGAGGATCTTGAAGGATTTAGAAGAGATACGATCGAAGTAAGTTTATTGAAAACTAAATTCTTGAACAAATCGTATACGGATAGTAGAATGAAAGCCGGTTTTGGTAAATTCTATGCGGATTCTCTTCCTTACATTCCATTCACAAAAGGAAAAGAAAAGTGGAAATTAGAGACTAAAGATTCAGTACAAATGGGTGATGACTATTATCCTGCAATCCGTGTTAGTGGTGAGATCCCTTACTCTAAAATTCAGGGTACGGCGAACGAAAAACTTTCATTTGGTAAACTGACTTCAAACGAGACTGCAGGTTCTTGGGAGGATGAATAAATTTTTGTGTGAATTATTTATTTATTGAGCTAAGCGCTTCTTCACTTACTGTTTCTTCAGAGTTTTCTCAGCAATCTGAGCTTTTCAAACTTGTGTTCAGCGATAAAAAAGATTATCGCTACAAAGAACAGTTGAATCAATTTTTTGAGGAAAACAATTTGTTCAAGCGAGAATATGATGAATGCATCATTTCTTGGGCAAATACCAGAAGTACGCTTGTCCCTAATAATGTTTTTGTAGAATCAAATCCCTCAGCATTGATGAAGCTGTGCTATGGAGAAGGAATTTCAGCAAACGACATCGATTATAATCGAATTTCAGAGCAGGGATTTGTCAATACATACGAACTACCACAATGGGTAAAAGGATTCTTCATCCTCAAATATCCACGATCTGTCATTCAACATGAAGGATCACATGTGATCAGAGGTATTTTTAAAGAAAATGCTTTTCAGCTGAAGGCAAGCATCATTTTACATGAAGATTATTTCCTACTGACGTTAATAAAAGAAAACAAACTATTGTTCTATTCGACCTATTCTTACACGCAGGCTGAAGATGTTGTTTACCATCTCATGTTTACCTTGCAACAAAAAGAACTATTGAATTCGAACGGAACTGTGGAGATCATTCAAGGTGTTGGAGCTGAAAACGGGGCAGCAGAATCTATTGCAGAACTCCTAAAAAAAGTCAAAGACCTTGAAAAAATGAAAGTGAATATCCCTGTATCATTTATGCCAAAATCTTTGTTACTGTGCGTATAATAAGTGGTTTTTTAAAAGCGCGTCGCTTCAGTATCCCGAAAAATTTTCCTTCCCGGCCAACGACAAATTTCGCTAAAGAAGGACTTTTCAACGTTCTTGAAAACAAAATTGATTTGATCGATCTTAAGATCCTTGATCTTTGTGCAGGAACGGGTAACATAACTTTTGAGTTCATTTCTCGTGAGTCGGGCACTGTTACTGCCGTCGATGCTAATACGAATTGTCTTAAGTTCTTGAAAAAGAATGCTGAAAATTTCAATATTTCAGATCAGATCGACATCATTAAAAGTGATGTATTGAAATATGTTCAAAAAACGGATCAAAAATTCGATCTCATTTTTGCCGATCCACCATACGCTTATCCGCATTATGAAGAAATGGTGAAGACAATTTTTGAACGTCAATTGATACAAACGGAAGGCTGGGTGATCATCGAACATGGAAGAGAAACCGACCTTTCGCACATGCCGCATTTCGAATTTGTGAGACAATATGGAAATGTTTATTTTAGTTTCTTTCAAAACAACTAAAACATTAAAAGGATGCGTAGAGTCGCCGTTTTCCCTGGATCTTTTGACCCATTTACCGTAGGACATGAATCGATCGTTCATAAGGCATTAGCAAATTTTGACGAAGTGATTATTGCCTTGGGTGTGAACAGCACTAAAACTTCACTTTTCGCTTTGGAAAACCGAAAATTGCATATTCATTCGTTGTTCAGCAAAGGTGAAACTGTTAGAATTCAAGAGTACAGTGGACTCACTGTTGATTTTTGCAAAGAAATTGGAGCAACACATCTTGTACGTGGATTAAGAGACGCCAGAGACTTTGATTACGAAAAGTCAATTGCTCAAATGAACAAAGCATTATCCGGATTTGAAACGGTTTTTTATCTTACCGACCCGGAACATAGCGCTATTTCATCAACAATCGTTCGCGAGATCTATAAAAATCATGGTGACATTTCACGTTTTGTAACCAACGCCCACTTGCTCGTTTAATTCTGTGGTACAAAATATGTAAGTATCGAGCAAAACAATTCGCACGTATGAAACTTCTTCTTTATTTCTTTTTCAGTCTGCTTCCTATACTCACCCTAGCACAAACTAAGGAGATCGTATCCATTAGCGGTTATGCACCGAGCTACTGTGGGAAAACGATCAATGTGTATGAGATAGAGGATTACATCAGTATGAAAGAGAGTTTACTGGCTTCAACAACAGTGAAAGAAGACAGCACTTTCAGTCTGGCATTTACCATTGAAGAAACTCAAAAGATCATTCTTCGTGCAGATAAAAATACCGGATTTCTGTACGCACAGCCTAAAGGTAAATACGAGCTATTTGTTCCTGAGAAGAACAAATATGAACCTTACCGACCGAATGGTAATCAGATCGAATTGACTTTTTACGGTATTGACAGCACTGACGTCAATTACAACATACTTCAATTTCAACGTTGGATGGATGAATTCATAAGCGGTTATTACCACCTGAAGAACATCAAACCCATGGAATTTGCCAAGAAATTGGATAGCTTTAAGGAAAACGTCGAAAAATATTATCGATTTAAGGATTCTAGCTATATCGCTCAAAGATTTCCTGATACCTTCTTCCCAACTTTCGTAAAATTCTCCATCGCCTCTTTAGATAATATTCAACATGCAGCCGATAGAAACCGTTATGAAAAGCATGATTTCTACCTCAAATACAGTCCTGTAGCCTATCGAAACGATGCGTACATGACTTATTTCAATACCTTTTACGAAAAGATGATGCCTCGATTGACCATGGAAACCAACAATCGCGTTTATCTTGGCGTTTTGAAAAGCAGTCCAACGCTTGTTATGCGTGCCTTAGGCATGGAATACACACTCATCAACGTACGAATCAGAGAAATGGTGATGATCAAGGCCTTATCCGAAGAATTTTATTCTAATGATTTTCCTCAGACAAATATCCTGACCATTCTTGACAGCGTAAGTAAGCACAGTTTATTTGAAGCTAATGCGGTGATCGCTAGAAACATGAAAGAGCGATTAACAGAACTCGTTCAAGGAGGAAAAGCACCGGATTTTGTTTTAAACGGTAAAACCTTGAGTTCGTATGCGAAAAAACACTTGTACATACATTTTATCGACCCGACCAGCCAGAAATCTACGCTCGAATTGGAGCCCTTGAAAAAAATCTATGAAACTTACAAGAACGATATCACTTTCGTGACTGTTTACTCCAAGAATTTGAAGCTGGATGAGCAGGCAGAACGATTTTTGAACTCTATTCCCTGGGAAAAAAATGCGATTGCATCGGATAACCCACTTTGGAATAATTATAAAATAGCCACCTTTCCGAGTTATGTGCTTATTGATGGATTTGGATACGTGGTGGCTGCACCTGCACTTGGTCCAACACCGAATGGTCAGCGACAAACTATTGAAGACACCTTTTTCCAGATCAAGCGTATCAATGACCAAATGAAGGGTCAGCGAAAATAAATCAATCCTTACCCTTTGCTCTAGGTGTTGCCTTGATTATTTCTTAATTTTGGTGAATCATTTTTCTCAAGCATGAAATTTAATTTGTCAGAAATCAACGATTTAATTCGTAACCGAAGAACAATATATCCCGAACAATTTAACAGCCGAAAGGTACACAGGGAGCAGATCGAGGTTATTCTCAATAATGCCATGTGGGCACCAACACACGGTAAGACTCAACCATGGCGTTTTAAAGTTTTTACTGATCAAGGCCTTCAGCGTCTTTCCGAGTTTTTGGGAAAGGCATATCAGGAGACAACACCAGAAGAATCATTTTCTGAAGTAAAAATGAAAAAATTGGTGGAGCGACCATTACGGTCTTCCGTAGTAATTGCTGTTTGCATGGAACGTCAGGAAAGTGAAAAAATACCGGAGATCGAGGAGATCGAAGCCGTTGCCTGCGCTATTCAGAATATGTATTTGACCTGTACAGCTTATGGTTTAGGTGGTTTCTGGTCGTCGCCAAAATTGATCTACACGCCTGTCATCAATGAGTTTCTCGGATTAAAAGAAAAAGACAAATGTTTGGCGCTATTTTACATCGGTTATCCAGATGCAGAATGGCCAACATCACACCGTAAACCCTTGGAGTATATGACCGAATGGATCACTGAATAATTCAATAACAGAAAGTTTTACTCGATGATTCCTACCGCTCAAGGCTTTGACACCTTTCGCCATAATTTTTTCCATTACATTACGTTCTGTAAACGCATATGAAAATAGCTCAATTGATCTTTTTTGTCGTTCTCTCAGGACATTTACTTGCTCAATCTTCTCCAAAAAGAGAAAGGTTTCCTTCCTATTTTGGCTTGCAAGTGAAGCCTGTGCTTCCTACCCGATTCATTGGTACGCCTGAGGCCACTTTCACACAAAATGAGTTTACGTCTACGATTACACAAAAAATGGGTTATTCCTTTGGAGGTACAGTTAGGGCAGGATTCACCAAACTACTTGCATTTGAAACCGGGATCAATTTTACGCAACGCAATTTCGATCTATCGATGTCGGTTGCAGATTCAGGTGTTTTTGCTTCAAATGATATCAGTTTTATTTCTTACGATATTCCGTTGAACGGATTGGTGTACGTTCAGATGAGCGAAAAAATTTACATGAATGCGTCTATGGGCGTAGCGTTGGTCTTCAAACCTTCCAGTGTAGGAGTTTTAACCACGCCTGGGGGGGCACACACCTTTGCACATACAGGAGTTGCCAATCGCAAAGGTGCCATTGAACTGAATGCCAATTTCGGATTTGAGTACCGAACAGAAAAAAGTGGTTTTTTCTATATTGGAGGATCAGGAAGAGTGCCCCTCTCACCTATTTTTGATCTGATCTCCAAATACAAATATCAAGGATATACCAATACGCAATACGGTCCAATTGACGGGTCGTACCTAAGCATTGACTTCAAGTACTTTTTCCCAAACATAGCGAACAAAGGAATACAGTTCAAACAAGGACCAATTCAGTAGATTATGACAAATGAAATTCAGGAACTTATCAATAAATTAGGGCTACTTCCACATCCTGAAGGAGGCTTTTACAAGGAAACTTATCGTTCATCGGAGGAAATTCCGGGAAAAGGACGTTCGCTACAAACTGCCATCTATTTTTTATTAACCTCAAGCAATGTTTCCAGATTCCATCGTATAAAAAGCGATGAGATATGGTTTCATCATGCCGGAAGTCCTTTGATCGTTCATATGTTGGATGATTCAGGTTATCACACTCAAGTGGTAGGAATGGATCTCGACGCCGGTCAGACACCTCAGTTCTTGGTCCCAGCTAACACAATCTTTGGATCTACAGTACTCGAGGAGGATTCTTATACACTGGTTTCCTGTACCGTGGCGCCAGGATTTGACTTCAAAGATTTTGAACTTTTCAACGCAGAAACCTTGTGTTCCCTTTATCCCGAACACAGTGAGATCATTGATCGCCTAACCTGATTAATTTCTCCTCATCGACGAGTGTTACCCAAAGCGTAATGGTTTTGTTATCCATCCTTGGATAAATAGGACGAATGATCCCATTCACGACTGAGATATTTAGATAATCACCAAAAAAAGTTTTCTTATTTGGGACAAATGGGGCATCTGAGATCCGTTGATCTTGAAAGGTTTTCCCTCCATCTCTGCTCACAGAAATGAACACATCTGTGCTGTTATCAGTGTGATACCTGCGATCGTAATACACAAAATAGAGATAACCGTTACTTTGATCTACCGCCATCCAAGTAAAGAATTGATGTCTTTTGGAAGTATCTTGATTAACTTTGATAGCAGTACTCCAGTTTTCTCCACCATCTGTTGATTTCGAAAGCCAAACGTCGGTATCGGTGACACCATTGCGCTGATCACACCAGTTTAAATATAAGCTTCCACGATTTGGACCATCACTGAGATCACAAACTAATACAGGCAAACCATTAGCTCTACTCATGCCAGGAACATCGAAATCCCAGCCGCCAGGATGTCCAGTGATCAGCTTTTCTTCCACAAGCCATGTCTTTCCCTGATCAAATGAACGCTGCATTACCAATCCTTTTGGTCCTGACCAGGTGACGTATATTTCGCCGTTTGGTCCAACAGCCGGCACTGCGCCTTCCACTGTATTATCGCCATCCAAACAATCACCGGCAAACTTCGATATGCGCAGCGGGAGTGTCCAGGATTTCCCCTGATCCGAAGAAGACGAAAATAGGATGATCGAAGAATCTTTGGGATTCTTAGAGCCGTATTCGTCAAATTGAGTCCAGGTCATGTTTATATTATTGCTCTGTGGATCAACCACCACCCAGTGTTTATCCTGCGCTTTTACGCCATTGGGTTTTGGAAAGGTACCTTTGTTGAATTTTCGATCCACTTTGGGGGCCGACTGGCATACAATTCGATCGATCCATACGCCCTTTCGATAATTCGATAAATGAAAATAGTACACTCTGCCGGTAGTATCAAAGATCAAAACAGGATCGCCATAAACACCATATTTGCTTTTAAGTTTTTTGGCTGTCCAACTTTTTCCTCCGTCAGTAGAGTAGTAATAATCATTTAAGATTGAACCTGCGGCCATCACTTCCGGATTCTTAGGATCTATGGCGATGGAAGGTTCACATTCACCGTAATTGACAAGTTTTGTACGTTTCGGTTTCAGCTGAACATTCTCAAACGGACCTTGTGCAAAGACCAACCCATTGATCAAAAATAAAAAGCAAAATAAATGTTTCATTATAAGGTTCTGAGCATGTAATTTCGCAGCAACGAAGATGTTGATTCACTTGTCATTTTCAACTGAAATTGGGGCTTTGTGAATTCCTTCATTTGAACCTGAACTTCGTACAAAATTTCTTCTCTTGAAATCAACAGGTTCATTTTTTCACCGGCATTTAAACTACTGATCACTTGCTCCAAGGCATTTTGATTCACTCTAAAACCATTACAACCGATAATCTCATCACCAACGCTCAAACCAGCATCCTCAGCCGAAGAACCTGAACGAATACCACGTATCATCAGTTTTCCCCCATCCTGACGTAATGAGGCGCCAAAAGATGGCGATTTACTCGAAACGTCTTCGACTTTAATTCCCACTGGACTAAAGATCTCGTTAAACGGTGGAATTTCAGTACCGTCAATATATTTTGCAAAGAAATCATCCATATTCTCGCCAAGAAAATTAGCCAGTTCCGTCTTGAATTCTTTTTCGGAAAATCCGCGATCCATTTTCTTGTAATATTTCTGATACAACACTTGTAGAAAATCATCCAAACATTTCGTGCCTTTGTATTTGGCTACGATCTTAGCATCCAACAGTGATGCGATCATGGCACCTCTGGAATAATACGTCATCGTAGTATTTGCGCTGTTTTCATTAGGTCGATAAGCTTTGATCCACGCATCAAAACTAGCGTGTGCTACCGGCTGAACCCTAGTTCCCACCGATCCCTCGACGTAGTTGATCGTGCTCTGTAACTTCGACAAATATTGTTCTTTGGTATAAAAATTAGCACGAAGCATCAACAATTCATCGTAATAAGAAGTAAAACCTTCCATCACCCACAACAAACTCGTGTAATTTTCGGTGTCATAGTCAAAAGGTCCCAATTCGATAGGTCGTATGCGTTTTACGTTCCAAAGGTGAAAATATTCATGTGCAACCAGTGACAGAAAACCCAGGTATTCAGGTCCGCTGTACGTCCAACGATTTACGCTCAAAGTTGTCGAATTTGTATGTTCTAGGCCACCTTGTCCATCAATGACATTGTGTATGATAAATACATACTCCTTATTTGGATTTTCACCGAAAACATTGGTAGCAGCTTCTACAATTTTTGCCATATCACGCTGAAGTTTTTCGATCTCATAATTCCCTACGCCGTACATAGCAACCGTATGTTTAACGCCGGAGGTTGTAAATGAGAACTCCTCCTGGTTTCCTATTTCTATCGGACAATCGACCAATTGATCATAATTTTCGAAGCGAAACTCTTTATGTCCGTCTGAAGCAATACTTTCGGAAGCTTTAGGCAATGCAGTAGTGATGGTTGAAAATCCAACATAAGGTTCCACCTTCAATTTTCCGGCTTTTTCCTTGTATTTGTCTATGTACATGAAAATACTCGAACCGCTGACAAAGCCATGTGTAAGATCCAAAAAACTCGTTCTTACCGAAAGTTCAAACGCATATACATTATAGGCTACCTTTACATTTTTTGATTTCCCTTTTTCAACCTTCCAGGTATTCTTGGAAACTTTAATAACGTTTAACGGCTTTCCATTTTCGTCAAAGGCGTAAACCCTATCCACGTTTTTTGCAAATTCTCTTACCAAATATGAACCCGGAGCCCATACCGGCATTTTAACCAATAATTCCTTCTCTTTAAAATTGTTCAGTTGCATCTCCACCTCGAAGTAATGAGTTTGCGGTTTACTCATCTTCAATTGGTAGGAAATTTCCTGTGCTAAAAGTGTGAATGCGCTAAAAAGAAGCGTGCTTAATAAGGTTAATCTCAGCATATATTTGTATTTTACCTCAAATATAAGATTTGCATTTTAAGGAAACTTGTAACTTTAACAAAAAACTAATTATGCGTTTTCCCTTTTCGCTGTTCACACTTTTAATTTTGTTAAGTGCTTGTTCCGAACCAACAAGCGACACAACAACGAACAATAATCAGCAACAAAATGATCGAATTAGCCAACTTGAGAAAGAAAGTGCACGCAAGGATTCGATGATCAATGAATCGCTGGCGTTTTTTAATGAGATCCAATCTAACTTAGAAGCCATTGAACTGAAACGCACTGAATTAAAGATCCGTTCCAGTAATGCTGAAATTGCACCAGAAGACAAAAAATGGATCTTAGAGCAAATTCGCCATATCAATTATTTAAGGGAAGAAAACGC
>JBFHIN010000010.1:0-15329 GCA_041596415.1 Crocinitomicaceae bacterium
AAAAAGGTGGTAAAACTGATATTCGAAAAATTGAAGGTTGTATCTGAGAAGAAATGATTATCTGCAAATCTTTCCTTTTTAAGCATACAGGTTTCGTATGTTTTTTGTGTTGAAAATGTGGGGATACCAAGTTCTTTGAGATAATCGAGTCCTGCGGTACGATCGTCATGAGAGTGGGTGACTAGACAAGCAATGACACTTGCATGATGACGTCGTTTTATGCTATCAAGCAGAGGAATGGTCTGATTTTCATCCCATGGTGTATCAATTAAAACGGCCTCCTTGTTTTCCGTAATAAAATACATTCCATTTGAGGGAAATGGCGTTCCGTTCAATGTTTTATACGTAGTATAAATGTAGAAATTGGGAATTAACTCCGTGATCTGTAAATTTTCTTGTGCGGAAACAAATAACATCGAATTAATTACTCCGTAAAGGAATAAAATCAATTTACGTTTCAAGCTACAAAGAATTACAATAATGTATCGATGATCTTGTCCATGGAATAACCTTCAGCCTCAGCGCGATAGTTACGTACAAGACGGTGGCGCAAAATAGGTTTTGCCACTGCTTTTACGTCTTCTATATCTGGTGAATATTTTCCATTGAGGGCCGCGTGACATTTAGCACCAATAATAAGGTTTTGGCTTGCACGAGGTCCAGCTCCCCAGGAAATAAAATCTTTTGTTAATTGAGGTGCAAATTCTGAGCTGTAACGGGTTTTACCCACCAATTTCACGGCATATTCCAACACATTATCAGCCACTGGAATTCGACGGATCAATTTCTGATAGTCCATGATCTGCTCACCACTCAAAACATGTTTCAGTTCGATATTTAAATCTGTAGTTGTGGCCTTTACAATGGCAAGTTCTTCAAGGTACGAAGGATAGTCAACCCAAATGTTGAACATGAATCTATCGAGCTGAGCCTCTGGAAGGGGATAAGTACCTTCTTGTTCGATCGGGTTTTGAGTAGCCAATACGAAAAACGGAGCTGGAAGTTTGTAATGCACACCTGCAGCAGTAACATTTCGCTCTTGCATGGCCTCCAACAGGGCTGACTGCGTTTTTGGTGGTGTTCTGTTGATCTCATCCGCCAAAATGATATTGGCAAATAAAGGTCCTTTGATGAATTTGAAATTTCTGTTTTCATCCAATATTTCTGAACCAATAATGTCAGAAGGCATTAGATCGGGTGTGAACTGAATTCGGTTGAAGCTTAATCCCAGCGTTTGTGAGATGGTATTAACGAGTAATGTCTTTGCCAATCCGGGCACACCTACCAGAAGACAATGTCCTCTGGAAAAAATTGAGATCAGAAGTTGATCTACCACTTCATCCTGACCTACAATGATCTTATGAATTTCATTTTTTAATTCCTTGTAATGTACAACCAGTTGGTCAATTGCTTCCTTGTCTGACATTGATTTCTCGTGATTAGTTGAATGTTAAATTACTATTTTCTAAGCCAATTGTTATTAAATGAACAGTCATAGTACGACTCATCAATTCGAATATAGGCATTTTGAATTTTGTTTTTAACCCAATTATCGATTTCTCGTTGCTTTTTATCATTTTCTGCCGCTCTTTTGATCAAGGCGTAATCCTGTTTTAGATTCGCACGATGCGGCTCTGTACGATTCATTAGTCTAACAATTCTAATTCCCTGTTGTCTGTCATAAATATTTACATACAAACTAGGAGAAGAGATATCCCCTTGTTCCATATGATTGGTCAAAAGGAAAATTTGCTGATCAACCTGATTTAGATCCTCCATATCCCATGTTTGTTCACCTGTAATTGGATTCGTGATGATTCCCTTATTTTGTTTGGTGAATTCGTCGTTAGAGTATTTCAAAACTGCTTCTTCCCAAGTGATTTTATTAGTGATTAAAAGATTATAGCAGCTATCCATTTTTAGCGCAACTTTCTCTAAGGCTTCAGGGCTGAATTCAGGAATAATAAGTATATGTTGACAAACGTAATCGTCTCCTTTTCTGTTAAGCAATTTTACAATATGATACCCGTAAGTTGTTTCAAAAATATCAGAAACGTCACCAACATTTAAAGAAAAAACGGCAGCTTCGAACTGAGGCACCATCATTCCGCGCGAAGCTTCTATTTTTCCTCCGATGGAAGCACTTCCGGGATCCATTGAATGGATACGTGCTTGAGTATCGAAGCTTTTTCCTCCCATGACCGCTTTTCTAACTTCGGAAATTTTGTCGTAGGCTTGTTTTTTATCCTCTTTAGTAACCGTAGGGTAGTGCACGATCTGCTGAAAACTCAATTGTGAATTGATCAAAGGAATGGAATCCTTTGGAATCTTAGTGTAAAATTCCTGCACTTCACGTGGCGTAACTGTCACTTTTGAAGTGATCGTGTGTTCCATTTCTTGCGCTAACAATTGATTTCTAATAATTGGACGAAATTCCTCTTTGATCTGAGTGACCGTTTTTCCATAGAATTTTTCCATTTTTTCACGGCCTCCTATTTGATTTTCGATCACGCGCAAACGATTTTCCATTTCGGCATCTACTTGTTGATCTGAAATCTCCAAACTATCTAATTTTGCCTGATTGACCAATAATTCCTGAAACATAAGTTCCTCTAGAATTCTACAGTCCATTTCCTTGGTGACCTCAAGGCCTGCCTGAATTGCTTGCAGTTTTTGAGCTTGTATATCTGATAACAGGATGATATTATCTCCCACCTGTGCTGCGATTTTATCAACAACTTTTCCGGGCTCCTGTCCGAAAGTGAAAAGGGAAGATAATAGGAAGAAACTAAAGGTTAATTTGAATGTCATGTTTACTTTTTGTTTTTTGAATCAATTGTTGATCGATCTTTTCTCTTAATTGATTGAGTCGTTTGGATAAGATTATTTCTCTTATTTGCGGCACCAAAAATTCAAAGGGCGGCTCAGTGTTTTTTAATTTATAATCAATAATATTGACGAAATACGTGAACTCGTCATCAGAAAAATATGTTTTAGTTCTGTTCAACACAATGTTATCTCTGTTAAAGCCTCTCAACGGAATGTCTTTTGTCAGATCATTAAAATAAATCCACTGCTGATCGTCGAAATAAAAATCTTCCGCATAAAGTTTAGCATAAGAATTTATTTTGCCCAGGTCTTTATCATTTTTTAACACGTAATGGTTCTTGATGTCTTTTTCTACCTTAATTCCTTTCGGAACTTTTAGGTAAAGCGCTTGTACTAAATAATCCTGCAATTCGAATTCTACCTTATGTTCATTATAATAGTTTTCCAGTTCTTTTTGACTGATGACAGTATCGAGTAGTGCATTTATCTTTAGTTCTTGAAGATAGTATTTAGAAAGTTCTCCGGCGAAAGATTGTGCACGTAGTTCAGATAATTTAGCAAGTTTTGGATCTATATTCTTTAATTCTAACCTTAAGGCTTCTTGTTCGGTCCAGAGATCGAGAAATATTTTCCAATCTTTAGGATCTTTTGTGTCATACCCTAAGTGTTCCATCAGGATGTTAGCCTCATTGGAAGTAAGCGTGCTGTCATCAACCTGTGCAACGACAGGATCATTATCACTACAAGCTGTGGTGAGTAAAAAACAAAACAGGCTGACAATAAAGCCAGCCTGCTTCAATCCATATTTAGAATTATTTACCAATAGCGTACAATACTGATTCGTAAATCTTTACTTTGTGCTTTTTGTTCAATTCTTCCAACCACTCTTTCTCAAGATAATTCTGGTAATCTGAAGTAACTGCCCCTTTGGCTTCATTGAATTCTTTTGGTCTTGGACTCAGCTTTTCGTCAACTTTGATCACGTAAATCTTACCGTCAAACTCAAAAGATTTATTAGCGCCCTTATTGAGAATTCTGTCTTTTAAGAAAGGCGTAGATTCTGTATCAAACTTGTTGGTTCTAACTCGTAAATTCAATTCACTATCCTTATTGATTACATCGAGCACATGTTTAGAATTGATCGTGTCATTTTGGATCATTTTAAAAACTTGATCTGCAATTTTTTGATTCGAACATTCGTAAACAACCGCATCCACTCTGTTCCCCCACATGTATTTATCACGGTTGTTTTCAAAGAATTGTTTTAACCCAAGAGTATCTTTGATGGCTTTGTTCCACACCTTGTCTGTCATGATCTCATACAAAAGTATTCCATCATGATATTCCGTAATCAGTGCTTTGTATTCAGGATATTTAGCCGGAAGTTTACCTTCTTCGTAATTAAGGATCGTTTCTTTTTCCCAGTTGCGGAACTGTTGTTGAACAACCACTTTATTTTCATCTTTACGAACTCCTCTAAAATTCTTTTCAAGATAATTTGCAAAATCCTGCTGTCCAAATTTCTTTCCATTCAACACAAACATTGGTTTGTCTGATTTAAGTTTGTCAGCAGACCATTTTCCCTGGTAATAAGTGCTGTCCAAATTCTTGACAAACCATTTCATTGTCTTTTTAGATTTGTCTGTGTAACCATATTCTTTTTTCAATTTGGTTACAAAAGAATCTTGCGTTTTCTTAGAACGCTCGTCGCGGTTTACCTTGGCCTGAAGTTCTTTTTTCATTTCATCGAAAGAACGAACCGGAGTGAGATCAAGGCGCTTAATGATATGAAAACCATATTCAGTTCTGATCGGTTTGCTGATATCATCGTTGTTTTTCAACGCAAATGCTGCATCTTCGAAGGTGGTAACCATGCGCGTCGTAGTTCCGGTACCGAATGCTGGCAATTCACCACCTTTTTGATTTGAACTTGGATCATCTGAGTGCTCTTTGGCCAAATCTTCGAAACTCGCTCCGTTCTGCAGCATTTCATACAACTCATTGATCTTTTTCTCGGCACTTTCAATGTCCTCGGCTGAATCGTCCTTAGCGGTAGCAACCATGATATGTGCGGTTCTGATCGTTCCACGAGCAGGACGTTTGTCTGTTACCCTAACAATGTGATACCCGAAACGCGTTCTGAAAGGTTCTGAAACTGTTCCAACGGCAGTGTTAAAAGCTTTATCTTCAAAAGGGTACACCATTTGAAAAGCGGTGAAATATCCAAGATCACCTCCGTTCGATACCGCAGAAGGATCATCCGAGCCATTTTTACCGCGCGCCACTGAAGCAAAGTCTTCTCCTTTTTCAATTCTCTTTTTAAGCCCCATGATGCGATTGTAAGCTGCCAAAGTGTCGGCAGGACTAGCATTTGATTCAACGCGAACTAAGATATGAGACGCTCTGATCTCGTTTGTCGTACGATCATAGGCCTCTTTTACTAATTCCTCATTCATTTGTTGATCAACCAAATAGGGAAGTGCCAATTGTTTTTTGTAACCATCCAATTCTTTTTTCAAACGAGGGATGGTATCATAACCTAAAGCTTCTGCCTCTGCAACTTTCAATTTGAATTTCTTGAACAATTCCATGTATTCATCCAGTGAGGCTTTATCATACTTAGGATTGTTATTGTTCTTTAAATAAATTTGAAGAAACTCGGATTTAGTCACAGGATTATTGTCAATCTCCATCAAAATCGGATCCTGTTGTGCGTGAACAAGAAGTTGGAGGAAAATTCCAAAAATCAATAATAACTGCTTTTTCATAGTTCGTTTTTAAATTGGTCTCTAAAATTAGTGGTATGAATGAATTTCTAGCAATTTTTTAACGTTTATTTAATGCTATAGTTTGGTGCTTCGCGCGTAATCGTCACATCGTGTGGGTGTGATTCACGAACTCCGGCTGAAGTGATGCGTACAAATTTTGAACCTTTGAGTTTTGCAATGTTTGCTGCTCCACAGTATCCCATTCCGGCTCTTAGACCACCAATGATTTGATACATGACTTCCATTAAGTTGCCTTTGTATGGTACTCTGCCTGAAATGCCTTCAGGAACCAATTTTTTGATGTCGTCTTCCGCATCCTGGAAATAGCGATCTTTTGAGCCTTTTTGCATTGCTTCCAATGATCCCATTCCTCGGTATGATTTGAACTTACGCCCTTCATAGATGATCGTTTCACCTGGAGATTCTTCTACACCTGCAAACATTGAACCTACCATAACGGTATCTGCTCCTGCTGCCAATGCTTTTACAATGTCACCTGTATAACGGATCCCTCCATCAGCAATAACCGGAACTCCTGTTCCTACCAAAGCTTTAGCAACCTCATTAACGGCGCTTAACTGAGGAACACCAACTCCTGCAATAACGCGAGTTGTACAGATTGATCCTGGGCCAATACCTACTTTTACTGCGTCGGCACCGGCATCGGCTAAATATTTTGCAGCTTCCGGGGTAGCAATATTACCCACGATCACTTCAAGCTCAGGATATAGTTGCTTTACTTCTTTTAATTTATCGACAACTCCTTTTGTGTGTCCATGGGCAGTGTCAATTACGACAGCATCCACTCCTGCCTCTACCAAGGCTTTTACTCTATCTAAGGTATCGAAAGTTACACCAACGGCAGCGGCAACACGTAAGCGCCCAAATGAATCCTTACAAGAATTGGGGTGTGTTTTTACCTTAATAATATCTCTATAAGTGATCAAACCGATCAATTTATTGTTGGCGTCAACAACAGGTAGCTTTTCAATTTTATTTTCTTGAAGGATATCCTCAGCTTTCGAAAGGTCTGTTCCATCTACGGTTGTTACAATATTGTTAGATGTCATGACCTCGCGGATCGGTCGATCGAGTTTCTTTTCAAAGCGTAAGTCACGGTTCGTGACAATTCCTTTTAAAATTCTGTTTTCATCTACAACCGGTATTCCGCCGATGCTATTTTCTTTCATCAGATTCAAGGCGTCCTTCACCATGGCGTTTTCTGATACTATAACCGGATCAAGGATCATCCCACTTTCAGACCTTTTTACTTTTCTTACTTCTAGGGCTTGCTCCTCGATGGTCATGTTTTTATGAATAACACCAATTCCTCCTTGTTGAGCAATAGCAATGGCTAATTTTGCTTCTGTTACGGTATCCATCGCCGCTGATACGATAGGTGTATTCACCTCGATATTACGCGTTAACTTGCTTTTTAATTGGACATCTCTGGGAAGAACTTCAGAATAAGCTGGAACTAAAAGGACGTCGTCGTACGTGAGTCCTTCTTTAATTTCTGCAATGTTTGATAAAGACATGAACCTATTTTTTGAATAAATTCTTGCAAAAGTAACACAAATTTGTCAGTTTAATCGGTAAATTAATACAGATTTTTAGAACTTCGTAAAAGCTTCATATTTGTTAAATAATTGAAAAACATTTTGCGTCTGTTCGAATAATAATTAGACTTGTTGATTGTAAAAAATAATGTTGGGAAAACTCTGGATATTAATTGTGTTAATGGTGCTGTCCTTAAAGTCGGTGGGGCAGACGAAACCTGTCAGTAAAATTGATACAGCCAGGTTAATTCAATTGTCTGGGGTCGTGGTTTCAGAAGAAGATCTGAATCCGATGCCTTATGTTACCGTTTATAATAGATCATTGAAAAAGGGTGTAATCGCCGATTATTACGGGTTCTTTTCAACGGTTGTTACTCCCGGTGATACTATGCTTTTTTCTTCTTTTGGTTATAAGACATCTACTTTCATTGTACCGGACACCTTGAAAGAGAATCGTTATTCAGTCATCCATATGTTACAAAAAGACACCTTGAATTTACCTGCAGTGACGGTTTATCCTTGGCCTTCTCGTGAAGATTTTGCACGTGCATTTGTTGAAATGAGGCCGTACGAGGATGCTATTCGCAGGGCGCAACGAGAATTGTCGGGCGAGAGTTTAGCCTTTGTCGCAGCGCGACTAGACAATGATGCTTCACTGGCACATGGATACGCCGTGAATCAAATGTATACCAAGCTGTACACCAACGGACAAATGCCTGTCAATAATTTATTGAACCCATATTCATGGGCCAAGTTGATTCAAGATTGGAAAGCAGGTAAATTATCCAGACAATAACTTCTCTTACCTTGCCACTGGGTAGCACAGAAAGTATTTTTCTACTGGGCTTGCCAATGCAGAGATATTCAGATTATCAGAAGCGATACCAAGATCAATGATCTCCTCATTTTTCATCAGTATGTTGATGTTTTGCTTTTTTTGATTGTAGGCCTTGTTCGTCAAAATGTCTGAATAAACAAAATATTCGACTTCTTCCTCGTTCATTTCAAACTGTTTTCTTGCAATTTCTTTTTCAAGTGCAATCCTATCAGGACTGAATGGAGTTTTAGCTACTTCAATTTTAAAAAGGTCTCGATTCACTAAACGTGAAGACAACATTGAAAGAATTCTGTCCTCGTGAAACTGCCATACTTTCATGGCTCCAAGTATATCATAATCATCCAAGGTCGAAAATAGATCAAGAACAGAAGGATCATTTTCAAAGTTCGTTCGTTTTATGTCATTTTGAAGGAAATACATCAACGCAGGACTCGCAAACACGTTTCCTCCTTGTTGAACTACTTTTTTTGCACGTCTTAACGTGTGGATCAACATGAATTCCGCGGCAACGACAGTTTTGTGCAAATAAACCTGCCAATACATGAGACGGCGCGCAACGATAAATTTCTCGATCGAGTAAATACCCTTTTCTTCTAGAACGAGATTACCGTCACGTACATCAAGCATTTCTATCAAGCGTTCACTTCCAATGACCCCTTCACTAACTCCTGTGTAAAAGCTGTCTCGATTCAAATAATCCAAACGATCCATGTCCAATTGACTCGAAACAAGCTGATAGAGAAAAGGTTTGTGGTATTTATTGTTGAAGATTAAAAGTGCTCGTTGCAGATCTTCGCCAAATTCTTCGCTCAAACGGTCGATGAAAAAGCTCGATATTTCTTCGTGACTTACACCACAGACAATGTCGTATTCAAGGGCATGACTAAACGGACCATGACCAATGTCGTGCAAAAGAATTGCTACTAAAACAGCTCTTTCTTCCTCCGGTGTTATTTCATGACCCTTTCTTTTAATGGAAGCGACAGCTGTCGTCATCAAATGCATTGCGCCAAGCACGTGGTGAAAACGTGTATGCAGTGCTCCCGGATAAACGAGTGATGTCATGCCCAATTGCATAATGCGACGTAAACGTTGCATGTACGGATGTTCGATCAGATCAAAAATAAAATCGTCAGGAATGGAAATAAAACCGTATACTGGATCGTTGAATATTTTCTTTTTATTATACCGCTTGAATTTTGGTCTTAATTCCATAATTTTAAAAATCGTATTCAAAACTAAAAAATAAAGCCGACATGCAAGGAAAAATACTATGGGCAGATGATGAAATTGAACTGCTTAAACCACATATTTTATTCCTTGAAAGTAAGGGGTACACTGTTGATTCTGTGAATAATGGGGCAGAAGCCGTTGAGAAAAGTTCAGAAGCAACTTACGACATCATCTTTTTGGATGAGAATATGCCTGGGATTTCAGGACTTGAGGCATTGGCTCGAATCAAGGAAAATAAACCTCAGGTTCCGGTTGTGATGATCACTAAGAGTGAAGAAGAGCACATTATGGAGGAAGCTATAGGAAGTAAGATCGCTGATTATTTGATCAAACCGGTAAATCCCAATCAGATATTGCTAAGCATAAAGAAGAATTTAGATCAAAGTAAACTAGTTTCTCAAAAAACAAATTCTAATTATCAGCAAGAATTTCGTCAGTTGGGAATGCTCCTAAATGGGCGCCTTGATGCAGAAGAGTGGGCAAATCTTTACGGTAAATTAGTTTATTGGTCATTGGAATTAGATAAAATCGAGGATTCCGGAATGCAGGAAATTTTAGAGATGCAACGCAAGGAAGCCAACAATCTATTTTCACGCTTTATAGAAGATAATTATTGTGATTGGCTAAATGGCGTTACCGACTCTCCTCAAATGGTGCATACGCTGATACGTGACAAGATTTCAAAATACATAGGCAAGGACAAAACGTTTGTATTGGTAATCGATAATCTGCGTTACGATCAATGGAAAGTACTACAACCCTCTTTTTCAAAATATTTTAATGTTTCCAATGAGGAAATGGTGTATTCTATTTTACCTTCAGCTACGCATTACGCCAGAAATGCCTTTTTCGCAGGTTTGATGCCAAGTGAATTGGAAAAGAAATTTCCGACACTATGGAAAAGTGAAGAGGATGAAGGCGGGAAAAATCAGCATGAAAAGGAATTTTTAGAGGCAAACCTGAAGCGACTTGGAAAAAACGTGAAATGGTCCTACAATAAGATTACGAATTTTGAAGCAGGGAAGAAATTAGCGGATAATTTGCATCAATTGAAGGAAAACGATGTCAATTTCATTGTTTACAACTTTGTAGATATGCTATCGCATGCGAGAACAGAAATGGACATGATCAAAGAATTAGCCGAAGATGAAAGTGCATACAGATCATTGACCTTATCTTGGTTTGAACATTCTCCCTTGTTAGATATTGTTAAAAAGATCAGTGATTTTGGCGCAAAGCTTATCATTACAACAGATCACGGAACAATTCGTGTGACCAATCCGGTGAAAATTGTAGGAGAAAGATCGACCAATACGAATTTGAGATACAAAGTGGGTAGAAACCTTACTTATAATCCAAAGGACGTGTTTGTAGTCAACAAGCCGGAAGACGCATTTCTGCCTAAAGGAAAGTTGTCCTCAGAGTACGTTTTTGCTGTTGAGGATGATTTTTTCGTCTATCCAAACAACTACAATCATTTTGTAAGCTATTACAATCATACCTTCCAACACGGAGGGATTTCTTTAGAAGAGCTTATTATTCCTTATGTTGAATTAGATCCTAAGTGATAAATTTGCACCATGGAAATGGAAATAAATTCACTTCGAGATTTACCTTCAGTAGCTCAAGCGTTTCTTGAGAAATTCGGAGACAAACGAGTTTTTGCCTTCGATGGCGAAATGGGGGCCGGTAAAACGACCTTTATTTCTGAGTTGTTAAAAGCCATGGGTATTCATGATATTGAAGGTTCACCAACATATTCTCTGGTCAATGTATACGATAGTCCTATGTATGGAAAGATATACCACTTTGATGTATACCGACTTAAAAACCTCACAGAAGCATACGACATCGGCATAGAGGAGATGCTATACAGTGATTCAAAATGTTTTATTGAGTGGCCAGAAAAAATCGAAGAATTATTACCCAATGATACGATTTGGGTGTATATTCGTAAAAAAGACAAGGAAAAAAGAACTTTAACCACAGACCAATGATAACAGATCCGGAAATTTTAAAGCATCTTATTCAGCAAGGAAGCTTACTTCCAAAGGAAGAAATGTTGGAAATTGCACGAAAAAGAGGTAGTTTATACATTGGAATTCCGAAAGAAACTTCTTTTCAAGAACGCAGAGTTTCCTTAGTTCCAGAGGCTGTTTCTCTTTTAGTGGCTAATGGTCATCGCGTAAAGATCGAATCCAAAAGTGGAGAATTATCCAATTTTTCGGATAATGAGTACAGTGAGGCAGGAGCAGAAATCTGTTATGATGCCAAAGAGATCTTTGCTTGTGACATCATCATCAAAGTGGCGCCACCTTCAGATGCTGAGGTAGATATGATGACAGGGAATCAAACGTTGATCTCTGCATTGCAGTTGTCAATTCAGCCAAAGCAGATCCTACAAAAATTGATGCAGAAAAAAGTTACCGCCATTGCTTGGGACTATATTCGCGATGAAGCCGGTGTTTTCCCAATTGTTCGCACAATGGGTGAAATTGCTGGAACGACTTCAATTTTGGTAGCATCAGAACTTCTTTCATCTTATTCAGATGGAAAAGGAATCATGATGGGTGGTGTGGCAGGGATTACGCCAACAGAAGTTGTGGTTATAGGTGCAGGAACTGTAGGAGAATATGCTACACGTGCGGCAATCGGATTGGGTGCGTCTGTGAAAGTTTTTGATAATTCATTATCGCGTTTGAGAAGATTACAAAACGATATAGGAGTACGAATTTATACTTCTGTTCTTAATCCTAAGGTGCTAGCAAAGGCATTAAAACGCTCTGATGTGGCTATAGGTGCACTGAGAGCTCCATTGGGTAGAACACCTTGTGTTGTGACCGAAGAAATGATAGCTGATATGAAGCAAGGAGCTGTTGTTGTGGATGTCAGCATCGATCAAGGAGGTTGTTTTGAAACATCACAAGTGACTAATCATAAAGAACCTACTTTTGTAAAACACGGTGTAATTCATTATTGTGTTCCGAATATTGCTTCAAGGGTGGCACGTACCGCTTCCTTTGCACTGTCTAATATTTTTTCTCCCATCCTTTTGGAAATGGGCGATCAAGGTGGTTGTAAGGAATTGATTAAAAATGACCACGGATTTAGAGGAGGTGTATACATCTATAAAGGAACCTTGACGAGCGAGGTTTTGGGTAAGGTTTTCAATTTGAAATACAAAGACATAGAGTTATTGTTGTTAGGGATGTAAAATGTTGGTGCCTTTAGATTTTTCACCTGCTCCATTAAAAATAACACGTAGCAATGATAGGCTATATGTTCTCTGCCCAATCCGGCGTAAAAAAATAATGCTTACTCCTGAAGAATGGGTTCGACAACATGTACTGTACTATTTGCTTGATGATAGAGCTTTTCCCCAATCTCTAGTAGTATCGGAAATTTCGCTTCAAATCAATGGATTGAATAGACGTTGTGATATCGCCTGTTATGATCGCAACGGTAATCCCCTTGTTATTGTTGAATGTAAAGCACCAGAAGTGAATATTACTGATAAAGCACTTCATCAAATTGCTCAGTATAATGCCGCTTTAAAAGCAAGATTCTTGATGTTAACCAACGGAAAACAACACTTTTTTTGCGAAGTCGATCAACATTCGGGCGAAATTCAAAAGCTTAGCAATCTTCCGCACTGGGAAGAATTAAGTTTGTGATCAAGTAAGTTCGAGCTTAAACTCAGATGTTTTGTGGAATTTGATATCTGGATAATCTTGTTCAGCCATTGATAAAAGAAAAGGTGTTTCTGCCAAAAATACCATATTGTCATCCTTGTCACGTGCAATAAAATTCGCTTTGGCACGGACGAATGCATCCAATTGTGTTTTATTTTCGGAGGTGATCCAACAAGCTTTATGAAAATTTTTGGGAACAAATCGACAATTAGCACCATATTCATTGATCAAACGATGTTGGATTACTTCAAATTGAAGCTGACCAACTGTACCCACAATCTTTCTGTTTCCAGGCTGTAAAATAAACATTTGAGCCACTCCTTCATCTGTTAACTGGTGGATTCCTTTGTCCAATTGTTTGGTTTTCATTGGATCCAAATTTTCCAATTCCATAAATATCTCAGGCGAGAATGAAGGTATTCCTTTGTACATTAGTTTTTCTCCTTCTGTTAACGTGTCGCCAATTTTGAAATTTCCTGTATCATAAAGTCCTACCACATCTCCCGGAAAAGCTTCATCAATGATGCTTTTATCCTGCGCCATAAAAGAAGTAGGGTTTGGAAATTTGAATTTTTTATCCAAACGAACGTGGTGATAAAAAGTATTGCGCTCGAATTTTCCGGAAACGATTCTTAAAAAGGCAATTCTGTCACGGTGTTTTGGATCTAGGTTAGCATGGATTTTAAAAACAAATCCTGAAAATTTAGGTTCGTCAGGTGTTACGAATCGAATATCAGTTTCGCGGCCAATAGGGGACGGGGAGATCTCTATAAAAGTGTCCAAAAGTTCTTGAATACCAAAGTTGTTGACCGCAGATCCAAAAAATACGGGAGCAACTTCTCCTGACAAATATCTTTCGCGATCAAATGGGTCGTAAACTCCTTCGATCATTTCTAATTCTTCTCTCAATTCATTGGCAAAAGTTTCCGTAACTAATTCATCCAATTGTGGGTCATTGAGATCAGTGATTGATATAATATTTTCTTCTCGCTTAGTTTTATTGGCTTGAAAGAGATTAAGATTTTCTTGATAAATGTTGTATACACCTTTAAATCTGTCACCCATTCCAATTGGCCAGGTTAACGGTCGTACTTTGATGTCTAATTTTTCTTCCAATTCGTCTAAAAGTGTAAAAGCATCCTTACCGTCACGATCCATTTTGTTTACAAAAATGATCACTGGTGTTTTACGCATTCTACATACCTCCATCAACTTTTCAGTTTGCGTTTCAACACCATTTGCACAGTCGATCACTAAAATCACACTATCAACTGCCGTTAACGTTCGGTAGGTGTCTTCTGCAAAGTCCTTGTGACCTGGGGTGTCTAAGATATTTACCTGCTTATCTCTATATTCAAAGGCCATTACTGAGGTAGCAACGGAAATTCCACGTTGCTTCTCGATCTCCATAAAGTCAGATGTTGCTGTTTTCTTGATCTTGTTGTTTTTAACTGCACCAGCAGTTTGAATGGCACCACCATACAAGAGAAGTTTTTCGGTCAGCGTTGTTTTTCCGGCATCCGGGTGGGCTATAATACCGAAGGTTCTTCTTTTTTCTATGGATATTTGATTACTCATTCTTCAATTTTGTGCAAAGATAAGCGCTTATAGAGAATTAACCTCAGTTTTTGTATAGCCAAATAAGTAAAGATCAAAAAACGAAGGAGTAACTAACCAACTGATAATTAAATTTCGCTTTTTCTGAAGAGGTTATCAATTCAATTAACTTGATGCGGCTATCGATAAGTGATTGATCTCGTGAGTTGATCATAAAAATGGAACTTTCACCAATATTGAATAATTCCATTTCACTTTCGTAGAGGCGCTGATAATTGTTCACTAGCGCACTTGTAATTATGTTTTGTCTGTAAGTACCGAACCAAGTTGTTCTCGCCATTTCGATCTTGTATCGTACCTGCGCTTTCTTATCTGACAATTTCAACTGTTGGTCTTGCAATTCCAATTTACTAATGTGCAATGCTCCTCGTTCTTTTCTTGTAAATATCGGATAGCTGAAGTTTGCACCCCAAATGTAATTACTACTGGTATAATCAGTCAGGAAATCCGTACTTGTTGGACTGTGAATGGCATTGTATTTTAATTGCAGGGTTGGTTTTAAAAATTCACGTTTAAGTGCTAAATCGGTTTGGGCAAACTCTATACCCAGAGCATTAAGAACGATTTCCGGATGTTTTTCCAGCATATTGTCTATATTCTCGAAAACATACAGCTCAGGATTGAAAGGGCTTAATAAAGTAAATTGAACAGGAACTACTGAACTGTCAATTTCAATAGGGATCATTCCATCCTGCCATAAATAAATTTCAAGTTGATCTTTTTTATTTTGGAAGTCCATTTTAGCCTGTTCGAGCTGCACTAGTCTATTCTGGACCTGTAAAAATGCCTCAAC
>JBFHIN010000011.1:0-15071 GCA_041596415.1 Crocinitomicaceae bacterium
AGCTATCCAAAGTACACGATCTCCAAAAACAAGATTGAACTTACGCCCGAAATTGATGTTGATAAGCTTCTAATGTTAATGACATTGAATTATGCTCACGAGGAAGTTGACACAACCGATGGTGTCAAAATATATATTGGAAAAGAATGGGTTCATTTGCGTAAAAGTAACACAGAACCCATCATCAGAATTTATTCGGAAAGCAAAGATTTGCATGCGGCTAATGATCTGGCCGATAGGATAATTTTGGAAATTAAAGCATTGATTTAATGCTTTCCTCTTATTACTTGATAATCAGCATACAATCCATATGCTGATTTTTTTTTCTAGAAATTTCCAACTTCCATTGAACCCTTTTATTTCAATTATGTACTGCTCAAAAAAAAAATACAACATGAAAAAAGCAATTCATCTGACAATTCTATTATTGATTAGCTTCTGGAGTAAGGCCGTGGAAAAGGAAATCGTTAAATCGACGCTTTCTGAAGTAACCGTTTATGCACAGGGTGCTCAATTGTTCCAAAAAGCAAGCTATACCATAAAACCGGGAATAACCGAAGTGATCATTGAAGGGGTAAGCCCAAAGATCGACCCGAAAAGTTTACAAGTAAAAGCTACAGGAAATGTAATTATTCTTGATTCAAAATATTCTATTTTCTATCCGAAACCCGAGGAAGTCAGTTTAGACGGATTACCACTTAAAATTCGTAAAGACATTCAGTTATTGGAAGATTCATTAAAATATTTAGGTTACGAAATTCAAGACCTTCAAGATGAAATTGACGTCCTCATGGCTACTAAAAATATATTAGCCAACAACGGAGCGATCCGAGGACAAGGAAAAGTAAACGATTCAATTAACTTGTTGAAACAAGCTGTTGACTACTACACCACAAAAATGATGGAAATCAACAAGAAATTGCAAACCTTGAATCGTCGTAAAGCTGAAAAAGTGGAGAAAAAGAAAGCCATGGAGGATCGCCTAAAAAAACTTAGACAGCATCAGTCATCCAGCGGACTCGATCCAAAAGAAAAAGGTCCATCACATCGCATAACCGTAACATTATCAACCAAAGAATTGGTAAGTGGGAAATTGAATATTTCCTATTTGGTGAACGATGCAGGTTGGGTACCTCAATACGACATCAGAAGTGATGGTTTAACTTCAGATATTAACTTGACTTACAAAGCTAGGGTATTTCAAAATTCTGGATTAGATTGGGAAAATGTAAGATTGAGCATTTCAACCAATAACCCATATCAAAATAAGACCAAACCAACCTTGCATCCTTGGTACATCGATTATTATACATACAGAAATGATAATTACAATCGAAATGCTGCACCATCAGCGTTGAAGAAAGAATTGGAAAGCAAAGGATATGCCTATACCAATTCAACAAAAGGACAAGCTGAGGACGAACTCAGTCAATCCTCAGCGGAATTCGTTCAAGTGATCCGTCAGTTAACTTCTGCAGAATTTAAAATCGATTTACCGTATAGCATTCCTTCTAACAATGAGCAACACATGGTACTCATCAAGGTGGTTGATTTGTCGGCGAATTATAAGTATTTCACAGTTCCAAAACTGGACAACTCAGTCTATTTAGTGGCTCAATTGACAAAATTAGACGAATTGGGTCTGGTACCTGCACAAGCCAACATTTTCTTCGATGGCAGCTACATAGGTGAAACATATTTAGATCCAACCAGCATGGAAGATACGTTGAGCATAAGTTTGGGAAGAGACCCAAATATTGTTGTAAAACGAACATTGCTCAAAAAAGAATCTAAAGAGAAAATTGTTGGTGATAAGAAAGAACGTACATTGAGTTATAGCATAGAGGTGAAAAACTTGAAAGCTAGTGCTATTGAATTGATTGTGATCGATCAGATTCCAATCACACAAAATGCCGACATTACTATTGAACCACTGGAGCTTAATCGTGGTGATCTTAATGCGAAAACGGGAATAATACAATGGCAACTTAACTTGAAGACCAAGGAAAGCAAAACATTAAATTTCAGTTATCGTGTTAAACACAACAAAGATCAGAACGTTTCTTTGTGATGAATATGTAAAAAATTAATTTTAAAGGTCAGCCTAAAGTGCTGGCCTTTTTTCTTGTCTATTAATTCGCAGCACTTATATTTGTTTATGATTTTACAAAAACCTGGAAATTTTTTAAAGAGGTACAGAACAGAAATGTTAATTCTGTTGTTCTTTTTTATTCTTTACAGTGCCATTTCCTTGGTTAATCACTACAATTTAAGAACTGCAGCACTTGATCTAGGCATGTTCAACCATGCACTTTACTCTTTTGCTCATGGAAAAATGAATTATTTCACCTTAGATCTAAGTGGTAATTCGCCGAATTATTTTGCCGATCATTTTTCACCGATAACACTACTTTACGTTCCTTTCTACTACATATTTGGATCCTGGACTCTGCTCATCATACAAATTGTATCTATACTTTTTGGTGCCTGGGGATGTTATTTGATCCTGAAATTGAAAATTCCTCATTTCAAGTATGCAAAAATCATCTTGATCTTCTTTCTTTTTCAATGGGGTATAATATCCGCTTTGGCGTTTGATTTCCATAACAACGTTGTGGCCGCAATGTTGGTACCGTGGTTGATCTATTACTATCTTAAAGACGAACGTTGGAAAGTATTGTTTTTTTTAGGTCTTATCCTTATCACAAAGGAGAATGTAGCACTTTGGATGAGTTTCGTTTTCTTGGGATTGATACTCTCAAAAGGCTTTAAGGAACTTAAGAACAATTATAAAAACTACTTAAAATGGGAGGTTCCACTTCTCCTTATTTGTTTCTTGTACTTTTATCTCGTGGTGTCTGTTGTCATGCCATATTTAAGTCAGGGGCAAGCTGTTAATCAAATTGCTCGTTTTGGCCAATTAGGTGATTCAGTTGGTGAGATTATTATAAGTATGCTAAAGCATCCTATCGACACAATTAAAATGTTCTTTGCCAGCAACAGTAAAGATCCCGTTTCATTCGGAATAAAAATGGAATTACACAGAGTTGTTTTGATCTCAGGAGGATTCGCATTATTTCTTCGTCCCGCCTATCTGGTAATGCTTATACCCATATATCTTCAGAAATTATTGTCGGACAATATGGCCATGTGGGGTATAAACGGACAATATTCCATAGAATTTACACCAATCATTACTTTAGCCATGATCGATCTTCTCTCTAGAATGAATGAAGATAAATGGAGAAAAATACTTTTATATTTCAGTACCTTCTTTGTTATTGCCATCTCCTTTATAACACTTAGAGAGCGTAAATCTTTTTGGTATGATTACACGGTACACGATTTCACAAGAAAAGCACATTATACTTCCGGAGACCTAGATCTAAAATTTGTTTACCAGGAAATAAATAAAATCCCGGACAAGGTTCCCATTTCAGTTACTTCCTGTCTTGCGCCTCACCTTTTTAAAAGAGACAAGTTGTATCATTTTCCAATAATAAAGGATGCCGAATATGTAGTGCTGATCAAAACGTTAAGAAGTACCTACCCCATACCTTCAGAAGATCTAGAAAAACATATTGATCAACTTAAACAAAACGATGGATTCAAAGTAGTCGTTGATAAGAATGATCTATTAATATTGAAGCGTCCATCAAACAAACAATAAGTTTGAACGTTAATACCTTTAACAGAAAAAGATGAAACAGTTTGATATACCTGAGTTTTATCGCTCACCAATAATTAGTAAGGTGAAGGAGTATAGAAAATCCTTGGATCCCAGAAAAAAGGACTTCACGCCGAGTACCTTAGATTTCGGGAACGTGAAATTTCATATTGCTCGTCATTTTGGCTTTTGTTATGGCGTAGAAAATGCCATTGAAATTTCTTACAAGGCAATTCGTGAAAATGAAGGTAAAAACATTTTCTTGTTAAGCCAGATGATCCATAACCCTTTGGTGAATGAAGATTTATTGAATCATGGCGTGCGATTCATACAAGATACGTTAGGAAACCAATTAATTGCATGGGAAGAAATTCACAAAGATGATGTTGTGATCATTCCGGCATTTGGCACAACCTTAGAGATAGAAGACAAACTTAAGGCTATCGGAGTAAATGTTGCCACGTATAATACCACCTGTCCATTTGTGGAAAAAGTTTGGAATCGTTCAGAAAAACTAGGCGTTGCAGACTATACGTTGATTATTCACGGTAAGTATAATCATGAAGAAACCCGTGCTACATTCTCACATGCCGTGCACAATGCGGCTGCTTTGATCATCAAGGATCTTGAAGAAGCGAAAATGCTTGGGGAATATATTTTGGGCAATTTAGACAAAGAGAGCTTTTTTAGTTTCTTCGAAAACAAATTTTCTGAAAACTTCGATCCTGAAAGAGATTTGCAACGCATTGGAGTGATTAACCAAACAACAATGTTAGCCACTGAAACTCAGGAGATCACCGATTATTTGCGTAACGTCATGATCAAAAAGTACGGTGAAGAAAATTATTCAAAACACATTGCCGATACTCGTGATACGCTTTGTTACGCTACTAACGACAATCAATCCGCAACACTGGGTTTACTTGATATAGACGCCGACCTGGCCATTGTAGTTGGTGGATATAACAGTTCGAATACAACGCATTTAGTAGAACTTCTGGAACAAAAATTTAAGACATATTTTATTTTTTCCGAGGAGGAAATTCTGGATGAAAACACAATTCGTTCATTCAATATTCATTCAAAATTACTTGAAAAACATACCGATTTTCTGGAAACGCGAAAAGAGCCCATTAATGTTATAATCACTTCAGGTGCGTCATGTCCTGATTCAATTGTTGATCGTGTAATTAAAAAAATCCTGGAACTCGTTAAATCTGAAGTGAACATTGAAGAAGCGCTCAGTAAATTTGTTTCAAACGAACTATAAATTTAAAAGTTTATCTTGTAAATACTTCACCTTTGCTTATTTTAGAGATTAGATTTTAAGGGAATGGAGCGCTTCATAAATATCTTAGTAGTTGATAACGATTTAAAAAATCAGAAAGGTTTAAAAGAAATACTTTCCGGTGGAGGAAACAATATACTTTTAGTTCGATCAACAAAGGAAGCGAATGAAATCATTCATCAAAAAGAAATTGGAATTTTATTGATCAATATAGATCAACCTGAAATTCAAGGACTGGATTTTTTAAAGGAAATAAAGGAGAATTCCAATCTGAATACCATTTACAAATTGGCACTGACGGCAAATTCAGCGTCTGGAAATCAAATTGTGAAGGGACTTAACGTAGGAGCGGTTGATTATATTACACTGCCGTTTAACCCAAACTTGGTTCTTGCCAAAATCGATGTCCTGAAATCACTTTATTATAAAGACCAGCGTATCAGTCAATTACTCAATCATATTTTTCCTGCACCAGTACTTCAGGAATTGAATGCAAACAATAAATTTGATCCACGTCGTATAGAAAACGGTGTTGTCATGTTTACGGATCTTGTAGATTTCTCATTGAAATCTAAAAACATGAAACCCATTCGTTTATTGAAAAAATTAGAGCATTACTTTACGGAATTTGACGACATCATGAAACGCTATGATCTAGAAAAGATCAAGACTATCGGAGATGCCTATATGGCGATTGGTGGGGTAACAGAAAACACACCACATCCAGCATTGCGCGCATGTCTGGCGGCCCTTGAAATTCGTGATTTTATGTACAACGAACGTGAAGTAGCTCGTGCATTCAACAGAGATACATGGGAGATACGTATTGGCTTGCACATGGGGCCTTTGGTTGCTGGGATTATTGGTACAGATAAAATTAGTTTCGATGTTTGGGGAGACACAGTTAACATTGCTTCTAGAGCAGAACGCGATGCCAAGCCGGGAGGAATAACCATCACAAAACCAATAGCTGAATCCGTTAAAGAATACTTTCAGTTGGAGGCTCGAGGAGAAACGGAAATCCATAAAAGAGGGGGTAAAATGTTCATGTATTACCTCAATGATCTCAGACCTGAATATTGTCTTTTTGGTGACGGAAAAGTTGCGTCGACAAGTCTTCGTGAGATTTGTGGCTTAATACCGATTGATTTTAAACACATGAGAATTGACATTATCAATCGTTTAAAAGCACTCTTGCCAGAAAATGTAGTTTATCATGACATTGCCCATACACTAAATGTTGAAAAAGCAGTAGAAAGATATGCTAAGTTGGAAGGTCTGGACGAAGAATCGATATTGCTTCTTCGAACCGCTGCTCTTTACCATGATTCAGGATTTATTTTAAGTCATGAATCGAACGAAGAATTTGCAATAAAAATGGCTAGAAATTCATTACCCCGTTTTGGTTTCAATGAATTTCAAATCGAAATCATATGTAATATCATCAGATCTACGAGTATAGATCATACCCCCGTTACCTTGATGGAAAAGATATTATGTGACGCTGATCACGACTATCTTGGTAGAGCAGATTATTATTCTGTTGTTAATAAATTAAGGATTGAACTTGAGAACTATGGTATAAAAAAGTCCGAGGAGGAATGGGTCAAGTTTCAGATAAATTATTTAGAAAACGTCCATCGCTATCATACCCAAACAGCTAAAAACATCAGAGTTCAGGGAAAAAAATCAAGAATTAAAGAACTAAAAGACAAATTACTAACCTTACAAGAATGAAAGTATATACTAAAAAAGGAGACAAAGGAACTACCCAACTGATCGGAGGAACACGAATTCCTAAAAGTTCTTTACGGATCGAAGCTTATGGCACCGTCGATGAGCTTAACTCATATATAGGCGTTGTACGTGACCTGCATCCTGCACCTAAATATGTGGAGCAATTAATTGAGATCCAAGATCGATTGTTTACTATCGGCTCTAGCTTAGCTGCCGATCCTGAAAAATCAAACATGAAAATTCCTGATTTGCATGAAGGGGATATCACTTTGTTAGAAAATTGGATGGATGAGATGGATGAGGATCTACCTGCAATGAAACAGTTTGTTTTACCGGGAGGACACCAGGCTGTTTCATTTTGTCATGTGGCAAGATGCGTTTGCCGAAGAGCTGAACGAATAATTGTTGACCTCAATGCACATGACTTTGTAGCTGAACTCGTACTTATATACATAAATCGTCTAAGTGATTATCTGTTTGTTTTAAGCCGTAGAATAGCGGCAGATCTCAATGCTCCTGAACAACCCTGGAATCCCAGAATGTAATGTTTATCAAGTTTATTGAAGTTCTTGATTACTTTTTAAATATAGAATTTGGAATTTTTGAAAATAAATATACTTTTGCGCAGTTAACTTAATAATAGGAGGAATATGTACTGGACTTTAGAATTAGCATCATACCTTGAAGACGCTCCTTGGCCAGCTGCTAAGGATGAGTTGATTGATTTTGCAATCAGAACAGGGGCACCTCTTGAGGTTGTGGAGAATTTACAAGATTTGGAAGACGAAGGTGATGTTTATGAAAGCATCGAAGAAATATGGCCGGATTATCCTTCTCGAGAAGATTTTCTATTCAATGAGGACGAATATTAAATTAAATCCCACTTTTTAAGTGGGATTTTTTATTTGATTTTCATAACTTAAGCGTATGAATTATTTAGGGCACCTCTTTCTTTCAAATGACGACATCGAGATGATGTACGCAAACTTGTTCGGTGATTTTGTTAAAGGTTCGGACTTAAGTCAGTATGCTGTTAAAGTTCGGGAGGGAATTACCCTGCATAGAGAAATCGATAGTTATATTGATCATCATCCACTAACTGTGGATTTGATGTACAAACTACAAAAAGACCTCCCTAAAGTATCACCTATCGCCATAGATATTTATTTTGATCATCTTTTGGCAGTGAATTGGAATAAATTTCACCCTGTAACCTACTTGGTGTTTTTAGATCGTTTTTACAATTACAATCCCATTCATTGGCGCGACTTTTCCGAAGAATTCCAATCTTTTATTCTAGAATTGCGAAAGGAAAAATGGTTGAATTATTACGACAGCATAGAAGGAATGGATAAGGCTTGTAGAGGAGTCTCAAGAAGAATATCTTTCGAAAATGCCTTAGTCAATGGAAAGGATGTCTTTTTAAAATATGAGGATGAAATAACCAAAACTTTTTTTGAGTTTATCCAAGAAGCAAAGAACCATTTTAAAATAAATTAATCAAACTTTCAACTTTAGATTTTTGTTGTCATCGAGTCTTTTTTTCGTACATTGGTACGATCTATTCCATAGGAATGAACGCTAGAACGAACGTAATACTTGCTACTGCTCTGAGTTTTTGTCTCTTACTATTCTTTTCTTGCGGTCAAGAAGAGTCCGTTACTACATTTGAAAGATCTTCCGTTTCAATCGATCTTCAAGATATTCTTCAGCGTGGCAAACTCGTAGTGCTCGCTGAGAACTCTTCCACTTCGTTTTTCATTTATAGAGGGAAGAAAATGGGCTTTGAATATGAATTGTTGAAGGAATTTGCCAATGAAATAGGTGTTGAACTTGAAGTCAAGATCGTGTCAAATCTGGATAACCTTGTTGATATGCTCAACAATGGAGAGGGTGACATCATTGCATGTAATTATACTGTGACCAGAGAAAGAAACAAAATCATCAACTTTTCCACACCTTTTTTAAACACTCCACAGATATTAATTCAGCGAAAACCTGAGGGTTGGGAAGAAATGCAACCAGAGGACTTAAACAATCAATTGATCAGAGACCCTTCCAAATTGGCCAAGAAAAAAGTTCACGTCTGGAAAAATTCCAGTTATTTTCAGCGATTGATGCATCTTCAAGAGGAAATTGGAGACACTATCTTTATAGAAGAAGAAGATGGTTTGTTGAGCACAGAGGAAATGATCGAAATGGTTTCAAGTGGTTTAATTGACTATACAGTAACGGAAGAAAACATCGCTAAAGTAAACCAAAAGTTCTTCGACAACATCGATATCGAAACTGAAATATCGGTTCGACAAAAAATCGCTTTTGGTTTGAGAAAAACCAGCCCATTGTTGAACGCTCGTATAGATAAATGGCTGACTGGTTTCATGAGCAAACAAACTTTTAAATATTTAAAAAATAAATACTTTAATCAGCTCAGCGCACACGCTACCACTGGTCAGGGTGTTCAACCTAATCTAAAAGGAGGACAACTTTCCAGATATGATGCTGTGTTCAAAAAAGTAGCTGCTAAATATGAATGGGATTGGAGATTACTTGCCGCAGTGGCTTATCAAGAATCTAAATTTAACCCAGATGTTGTCGGTTTTGGTGGCTCATACGGCATGATGCAATTCATGCCAAACACAGGTCCTCATTACGGTGTATATCCTGATTCTCCTCCCGAAGTACAGATTCATGGAGGAATGAAAAAATTAAAGAGTGATTTCAAATCATGGTCAAGTATTCCTGATAAAGCTCAACGTGAAAAGTTCACACTTGCAACCTACAATGCTGGAAGAGGACATGTGGAAGATGCACAGCGCCTAGCAAAAAAGCACGGATTAAATCCTTTAATATGGGATGAACATGTAGACCGAATGATGATCAACCTTTCAAAAGGAGAATATTATCGCGACGAGGTAGTACGTTTTGGTGCATTGCGTGGTTCACACACTTCTAACTACGTAAAAAGTATTTATTCAAGGTATTTGAACTGGAAGGACGTCTATAAATAAGGTCTTTTATTTACCTTTGAATACGCATGTCTGAAAAAAGATTATTGATCATCGAAGGCCCAACTGCAAGCGGGAAAACTGCTTTGAGTGTTGAATTGGCGAAAAAACTCAAAACTATTATAATTTCAGCTGATTCTAGGCAGTTTTATAAGGAAATGAGCATTGGTACCGCTAAGCCAACACTAGAGGAAAGACAGGGAATCGAACATTTTTTCATTGACTCTCATTCTATTTTCGATCCTCTGACGGCCGCTGAATATGCAAAGCAAGTCGAAAAGTTGCTTGCAGACAAATTTCAACATCATGAAACAATCATCATGGTAGGCGGGTCCGGAATGTTCATCGATGCTGTTGTAAAAGGTCTAGATGATATTCCTGCTTCCGAAGAATTAAGGGTACAGCTTACCGAACAATGGCAAAATGAAGGACTTGATTCTTTGCTAATTGAATTAAAAGTGAGCGACCCGGAATATTATGCAGAAGTGGATAAACAAAACCCCATGCGTGTCATCCGCGCTGTGGAAGCCATTCGGTTAAGTGGCAAAAAGTACTCGAGTATGCGACAAGGAACCAACAAAGAAAATTATTTCAAGGTTTCAAGATTTGTTATCGATCATCCGAGAGAAAATCTTTATGCCCGAATAAATTTAAGAGTTGATTTGATGATAAATGAAGGACTGATAGAAGAAGCTAGATCTCTATATCAATTCAGAGGATTAACGGCACTAAATACCGTGGGGTACAGTGAATTGTTTGATTATTTTGAAAATAGAATTGACCTAGAAACTGCCATAGCATTAATCAAACAAAATTCGAGAAGATACGCCAAAAGACAAATTACTTGGTTCAAAAGAAATGAAGAAGCAGTTTGGATACCTTTTTCTACAACTGACGAATTGCTTGAAACAATCCTTAGACATGTATAAGTACTTCAATTCCAATGAATAGAATAATTGGAACGATTATTGAAAATCCGTATGCAAACATAATAAAATGAGAATAGTTTTAGACCATATCATGCCCATACCACTCGCCTCCATTCAACATGGTGAAGATAGTATTTGGGGACATTTCGTTGAAATTGATAGCACTAAGAAAACGTTGTTAAACGCCTCGAGCGGGAAGGGTAAATCAACGTTTACCATGACAACAATCGGTTTGCGAAAAGACTATTCAGGGACACTAAGTTATGACGGACGAGATATTAAAGACTTCGATTCCGATCAATGGACAGAAATCCGACAACGCAAAATAAGTGTAGTTTTTCAAGATCTTCAGCTCTTTCCCACCCTATCTGTCGGTGAGAACTTGTTACTAAAAAATCAACTACACGAGGTATACTCCGAAATGGAATTAAGAGACAAGTTGGCTGAATTAGGAATAGGTGATAAATGGGAGCAACAGTGTGGCTTATTATCCATGGGGCAACAGCAGCGAGTTGCTATTATTCGTGCTCTTTGCCAACCTTTTGAAATTCTTTTGTTGGATGAACCATTTTCCCACTTGGATGAAGAAAACACGCAAATTTGTTTAAAAATGATCAATGAGCGTTGCGATGAGTTAAAATCCGGTTTTGTGTTGACCACACTTGGCGACAGACACGGGTTTAATTACGATAAGGAATTAAAACTTTGAGGCATGTTAAATAAACTTCTTTTTAGAAATCAGGACCGTAAGCAATTACTTATTGCAGTGATCGGTGCTTTCATGGGAATAACATTTCTCATAACCTCGATCCATTATTTGATCAAAGTAAACGAATTTGGCAAAGGTTCCGACATTTTAGGACCTAACACCATCATTGTTCAGAAAAAGGTAAGCAATTCCAGTTCTTTGAATATGACAAAAACCGATTTTGATAAGCGAGAAATTGAAAAAATCAAAAAGGAAAAATTTATTCAAGACGTTCAGCCAGTGATAAGCAATAATTTTGATGTTTCCTTTGAAACGGCTGACCCAATGGTACCAAGGTTTAGAACAGATGTCTTTATTCAGACTGTCGACCCTAAATTTCTTGACGTAAAATCCACGAAATGGCATTGGAAGGAAGGAGACAAATTTGTTCCGATCATTATGCCGAGAGAATTTTTAGTGATGCTCAATACCTTTATGAGTGCAAGTGGAATTCCCCAGATCTCCGATGACTTGGCCATGGACATCCAATTCAAGTTCACCCTAAAGAACGACACCGAAAAGGAATGGGTTGATGCGCGCATCATAGGTTTTACGAATGAAGTATCTTCCATTTTAGTACCTCAAAATTTTATGGAATATGGAAATAACAAATATTCTGACGGCAAGGAGCAAAAGATCACACAAATCATGATTTCCGGTAAGGAAAGTGAATTCGGATTAGTGGAAGATCTTTTGAAAAAAAGAGGGTTGGAATCTAAAAATGCTCAAATGATCGTTGGTCGATTGAAAAGCGTTGTTGGAACCTTGTTTATCGTTGTGCTCGGAATATCTGTTATCGCCGTTTTTGTATCAGGTTTAGTATTGATACAATATATGCAGTTACTTATGTCGAGGAATGCATATGAAGTAAGAACGCTACTACGAATCGGGTATCATCCCAATGTGATCATTAACCAATTCTTCATTTATTTTGTCAAGATTTTTGGCATTGTTGCAGCCATGGGGCTGGGTATATTCTTTATTTTCAAGCTTTTCCTGGATGAAATGTTTGAATCTGGAGGATTATATATCGACACAAAACCATCCTTCATTGCTTTAGGTGCCCTTTTGTTCACTTATGTGATTTTCATATTTTCAAGCAAACTGACAGCAAAAAGAGGAATTTTCAAACAATATTAAGCATGGTTAAAGTTGTGTTAAATAGCGTATTGTTTTTAATTTTGGATACATTTTGAACTAAATTCACCTAAATAATCAAGTTATGAAATTAATACTAACATATCTGTTTCTAGTTCTTTCAGTGGTAAGCTACGGCCAGAAACTGAAATTTAAAATCAACGGACAAAAAGATACAACTGTACACTTGATCAAGTACTTTGGAAAAGGTTTGTATTATGCAGACACTGCCATGATCAAAAATGGTTATGTGGAGTTCGATGGGGCAAAACAAAAGCCTGGAATTTTGGGTGTGTTACTTCCGGGACAAAAGTTCTTCGAGTTTATATATAATAACGAGGAAGTACAGATGGAAACCACTGGTCCTGATTTTGTTTCAAACATGAAAATTAAAAAATCAGATGAGAATAAGATCTTCCTCGAATACATTCAATTCATCGGACCAAAAAAGGCAGAAGCTCAACGATTAAATGAAGAAAAAGCGAAATTAAAAGAAGGTGACCCAGCGATTAAAGAACTTAATGACAAGATCGACGCATTGAATAAGGAAGTTTCGAATTACCAGAACAATGTGATCAACAATAACAAAGGTAAGTTAGTCGCTAAGATCATTAAAATGTCTATGGAAATAGAAATTCCTGAGGCTCCTAAGGATGTAAACGGAAAAGTGATCGATTCTAATTTCCGATTCCTTTATTTCAGAAAACATTATTGGGACAACATTGATTTACAAGATGACAGACTGGTGAACACTCCTGTGTTTCATTCTAAATTGGAGTTTTACTTCAGTAAATCAATGATGATCCAACATTGGGATACCATCTTGTACTATGCTTATGATCTTTGTGATCGCTTGAATCCTAAATCAAGAACATTTGAATATTGCGTGTCATGGATTACATCCACCTATGGAAAAAGTAACATCATGGGAATGGATAAAGTGTATATCATGATGGCAGATAAATATTATTGTAGTAAGAATGGAGAAGGAAAGTCTCCTGCATTTTGGGTTACTCCAGACAAGATCAAGGAGATCTGTGAGAAAATTCCGGTACAAAAAAATCTAGTAATGGGTGTTAAACCGCCAAACATTATCCTTCGTGACTCTTCGGATGTAAAATGGCGAGATTTTTATAGCTTAAAATCTGAATACACTATCCTTTATTTCTGGGATCCAGAATGTGGTCACTGCAAGAAAACAACACCAAAGTTAGAAGTACTGTATCAAAAGAAATTCAAGGATAGAAATGTAGAGATCTTTGCAATTGGAAAGGCCGTTGGTGAAGATTTTAAAAAATGGAAAGATTTCATTAGAACGAATAATCTAACTTTCGTTAATGTAGCCGTGACAGATGCACTCTATAAAGCAGCTATGGAAGATGCAAGGCAATTTGTTCCAAAGTACACGACCATTGAATCATTGAATTATCAGACGACATACGATATTTTCTCCACCCCAAGAGTTTTCGTTTTAGACAAGGATAAAAAGATCATTGCGAAAAGTTTAAGTATTTCTCAATTGGAAGATTTAATTGACCGTTTACAAGGCAAAGAAAATCTACCTAAACTTTTCCCTCCTGACCCGGAGGAAGATGAGCAAATGCACTAATCCTTCACTATTAAATATTGAATAAAAAAAGGCAACCATGTGGTTGCCTTTTTTTGTTGAAATATTCACATATATATTTTTTTTATCACAGATGACTTTTGTATTTTTGTCCCTCAAAACTTTAAGTATGAAAAAATTACTACTCTTATTATTTTTACCACTAAGTCTAACCGCTCAAGTGAACATGACAACATCTGGAAGTCATGTGCAAAACTTCAATACACTAAACTCCACTGGTACAGCCACTTGGACAGACAATTCAACTATTGCTAATTGGTATTCTCAACGTTCAGGAACCGGAACAAATATTGTTGCCGGAGATGGATCTTCAAATACAGGTAACTTATATAGTTTTGGTACTGTAGCTGCAACTGAAAGAGCCTTGGGGACAGTTGGTTCAGGTACAGCCGGAAATTTCGCGCACGGTGTCTTTTTAAGAAACACCTCGGGTTCGGCAATCACTTCAATCACGGTTGCTTATACCTTGGAGCAATGGAGAAACAGTGCTGCAACTGCCAATACGATTACTTTTTGGTATAAAACATCTACGACGCCTTTTTCAGCGTTAGATCCAAACGTAGCGACTGGTTGGACACAGGTAATGGCATTATCATCTACTACACCAATTACCGGTGGAACAGCTTCTGCCTTAGATGGTAACCTACCTGCTAACAGAGTTTCAATTGCCGCAACAGCTATTCCTTCTTTAAACTTGGCTAATAACGACTATATCATGTTCAAGTGGGAAGATCCAGATCATCTTGGTTCAGACCATGGTACTGCAATCGACGATGTTACGATCACATGGACGACTGGTCCTTGTTTAACTTATTACCAAGATTTAGATGGTGATACATTCGGTAATCCGGCTGTGTCAATGGTTTCTTGTACTCCTGTTGCTGGATATGTAACAAACAGCAACGATTGTGATGATTCAAATCCAGCCAT
>JBFHIN010000012.1:0-14875 GCA_041596415.1 Crocinitomicaceae bacterium
AATCCTTACGTAAAAGTGATCCGTATTGACGTATTGACACAACAGGTGTTTGTTTTAACAAAATCGATCAACTCATTCACTGAGCAAGACTTAAGATCTTGGTTTGCAGAAAATGCCGACGAATTAACATGTATTCATATTGGAGTTTATGGAATCGACGCTCTGAAGTCCTTTCCATTTAATGATTGCAGGGAGGGACCATGAAAAATTATATAGTAATAGTGCTGGTAGTGCTGTCCTATTTCGTTCAAGGACAAACGCCAAATAATTGCAATGGCGCGGTTCCGGGTTGTACGCTACCTAATTTTGCAATTGCACCGACGAATAACGCTACAAATATTGTCGATTTTACTGCCGGTAGTATCTCTAATCCATCTACAAATCCAAATCCGGGTAACCAAGGATGTTTACTGACGGGTGAAACAAGTTCAACTTTCATAACCATAAACGTAATTTCAACAGGTACTTTGGCTTGGTCAATTATTGGAAGTAATGGGGGGTGTTTCGACTGGATTATGTGGCCTTACATTGATGCGGCAACCACTTGTTCCGCGATAACAGGGAATACTTTACCGCCTGTCGCATGTAATTGGAATGGAACATGTAATGGGAATACTGGTATGGCTCCTGCCGGACAGTTACCTCCTGGAGGCTCACCATCAAGTTATGAGGCCCCTTTAAATGTGACAGCTGGGCAACAGTTCTTATTGTGTTTGTCAAATTTTAGTGGAACCAGTCAATCGGTGAACATGAACTTTTTTGGATCCGCAAATGTAGCTTGTAGTGTTTCCGCACCGAATCAAACAATTTGCCAGGGTAATACCACACTTGTCACAATTGCAACTCCAGGAATGACCAATCCGCAGTTTACCTGGTTGGTGACAAATGGCGTTTCTAACACCTCCGGGGGTACGAATGTTTCGGTTTCTCCCACTGTGACAACAACTTATAAGGTAAAAGTGGTTCAGCCTGCAAGCGGATCGACAGCTGCTTATACAGATACTGCAGTTTTTACGATCACTGTGGTACCACCACCAACACCAAATGCAGGCATTGATAAAGTAGTTTGTTTTGGCTCTCCATTTCAGTTGAATGGTTCAATTAGTAATTCAGGGAATACGCCCTCATGGCAGACAATTACAACGGGAGTCGTGCCTACTCCAACAGTTAATTTTTCTCCAAATTTCAATTCTTTGAACCCTACAGTTTCGGTTAGTCAACCTGGATTATATAAGTTTATTTTGCGTGAAAATAATTCGGTTTGTGGAATGAGAAGAGATACCGTTGAAGTGCACGTGATACAATTAGCTCAGACCGTTTCCTTTACTTCACCTTCATGTCAAGGATTATCAGACGGAATAATCAGCATTAACAATCCACAAGCCTCAGAATATAGTTTTGATAACGGTCTTACTTGGCAATCGGGGAATGCGTTAAGTGGATTTTCAGCAAATACATATACTGTTTGTTCAAGGAACTCAATTGGTTGTCAAACCTGTAGTAACGTAACTATCACTGATACAGAACCTATTTCAATTTCTGTAAGTCCTGACACCACCATTTGTAAAAACGGTGCAGCGGTATTGGCCGCCAATGCCTTCGGTGGATCAAGTTTTATTTTCCATTGGAGTAATACAACAATCAATACTGATACTCAGACTGTAAGTCCAGATTTAACATCCACCTATTCCGTATATGTGGAGAACGAAAATGGATGTGTTTCTGATTCCAAATCTATCTTGGTAAATGTTTATCCCGACCTAGAGGGTACAATCACTGAAATGGATACTACTTGTCCGGGTTATCCGGTAAATTTATATGCCACCGCAAGTGGTGGAAATTCAGGCCCCTACTCTTTTATATGGAGTACAGGTGAAAATCAAGTGGGATTTAATAGCTATATCTCAGTCAATCCTATAACTTCTCAGGATTATACAGTTAGTATAAGAGACGGTTGTGAATCGACGCCTCTTTTATTGAGTTCGTCTGTATTTGTGGCTGGATTGCCTGAAATATCAGCACATTTAATGGAGAATAATATATGTGAACCCGCAATTTTCCAACTCTCAAACACAACGGATCCTATTATGGTCGATCAAGTTTTTTGGCAAATTTCTGATGGAGAAACATTTATAGAAAACAATATTCAAACAGCACCACTATCTGCTGGTATGTATGATGTACAGATGATCGTTGTTACCCCATTAGGTTGTGTCGATTCGATAACTTTTATCAATTATCTCATTGCACAACCAAAGCCTGTGGTGAATTTCTTATACAGTCCGAATCCAGTTTTTATATTTAACACTGAAGTTATTCTAACCAATTATACGGCCAATGCGGTTTCATATGAATGGTCAATTGAAGGAGGATTCCCGTCTTATTCAACACAAAAGAATGTAAAAACGCGTTTGCCTGAAGGCATGGTAGGGATTTATCCTGTACAGTTAATAGCTACATCCTCAAGTGGTTGCGTCGATACGTTGGTGAAGAATATTGTTGTCTTTCAGGACGTTATTTTGTATGCGCCAAATGCGTTCACACCGGACGGTGATGAATTTAATCAAACCTGGAGAGTGTATATCGAAGGTATTGATAAAAATGATTTTGAATTATTGATCTATAACCGGTGGGGAGAAATTATTTGGGAATCTCATGATCCTATAGCAGAGTGGGATGGCACCTATGATGGAAAACCTGTTGGAGCAGGTACCTATACTTGGGTAATTCGTGCGAAAAGCCTTTTAAATGATGAAAAATTCGTTTATAACGGATCACTTACAATATTGAAATAATTCCGCAAGTATATCTTACCGGTACTCTTCAAAGATTCTTTACCTTTGCAAAAAAATGCAATTATGAATCTAAGTGAGTTCCAACAGGACATTTTAACAGGTGTTCCGGAAGTTATCCCACCGAAATATGTGTATGATCCGTCCATAAACCATGCACCAAAGCGAAAAGACATTCTGAGCCAAGAAGAAAAAAAACTGGCGATTCGAAATGCACTGCGTTATTTCCCAAAACATCAGCATGCTGAATTGATCGAAGATTTTCGTGATGAGCTGGAAAAATACGGTAGAATTTATATGTTGCGCTATAGACCAACATATGATATGTTTGCGCGACCTATATCTGATTATCCAGGAAGATCAGAACAGGCGAAAGCAATTATGTTGATGATCCAAAACAATTTGGATTATGCCGTTGCACAGCATCCACATGAATTGATTACTTACGGCGGAAACGGAGCAGTATTCCAAAATTGGATTCAGTACCGCATCACGATGAAATATTTGGCGGAAATGACCGATGAGCAAACGCTTGTTATGTATTCGGGTCACCCAATGGGGTTATTTCCATCCCACAAAGAGGCTCCAAGAGTTGTGGTAACGAATGGTATGATGATCCCTAACTATTCAAAACCTGATGATTGGGAAAAATTTAATGCTTTGGGCGTTACGCAATATGGTCAAATGACCGCAGGATCCTATATGTATATTGGCCCTCAGGGTATTGTTCATGGAACGACCATAACAGTACTCAATGGCTTCAGAAAAATTGGATCTCAGCCGGAAGGTTCATTATTTGTAACTTCTGGATTAGGCGGAATGAGTGGCGCTCAACCAAAAGCAGGTACAATTGCAGGTTGTGTTACTGTTTGTGCCGAGGTGAATCCAAAGATTACAAAAATCAGACATGAACAAGGTTGGGTAAATGAAATCATTGAGGATCTTGACAAACTTGTGGACCGTGTAAGAGAAGCAAAATCAAATAGAGAAGTTGTTTCAATAGCTTATCTTGGGAATGTAGTTGATATATGGGAGAAGTTCGCAGACGAAAATCTCTATATTGATCTTGGGTCAGACCAAACTTCACTTCATAATCCTTGGGCCGGTGGATATTATCCTGTTGGAATCAGTTTCGAGGAATCAAATCGAATGATGGCAGAGGACCCGGAAATTTTCAAGAAGGAAGTGCAAAAATCGCTGGTAAGGCATGCAGCGGCGATTAACAAACACACGGCAAAGGGAACGTATTTCTTTGATTATGGAAATGCATTTTTATTGGAGGCATCGCGTGCAGGAGCCGATGTGATGGCCGACAATGGTATCGATTTCAGATACCCATCTTACGTTCAGGATATTATGGGACCTATGTGTTTTGATTATGGTTTCGGACCCTTCAGATGGGTATGTTGCTCAGGAAAACCTGAAGATTTGGCTAAAACGGACGAAATTGCATGTGAAGTTCTTGAAGAAATCCGTAAACATAGTCCACAAGAGATCCAGCAGCAAATGGCCGATAATATTCAGTGGATCAAAGGTGCACAGGAAAACAAACTGGTTGTAGGTTCTCAGGCACGAATTCTTTATGCAGATGCAGAAGGAAGAATGAAAATCGCTCAAGCCTTTAATGATGCCATTGAACAAGGAGTTATTGGTCCTGTTGTACTTGGAAGAGATCATCATGACGTTTCTGGTACCGATTCTCCGTATCGAGAAACATCTAACATTTACGACGGTTCCCGTTTTACGGCAGACATGGCAATTCAAAATGTAATTGGGGACAGTTTCAGAGGAGCTACTTGGGTATCCATCCATAATGGTGGTGGAGTAGGTTGGGGAGAAGTGATCAATGGTGGATTTGGAATGTTATTGGATGGATCAAAGGAAGCTGAAAGAAGACTGAAAATGATGCTTCACTGGGATGTGAACAATGGAATATCGAGAAGAAGTTGGGCGCGAAATGAAGGTGCCATCTTCGCGATTAAAAGAGCCATGGAAGCTGATCCGACCTTAAAGGTAACACTTCCGGAAATGGTCGACGATGCTTTAATTGAATCGTTAGCACTTGAAAAAATGAATTAAAATAAAGGGAGATGAAAGTCTCCCTTTATTATTTGACTTGAACCAATTCATTGCTACCCACGTAGAGTAAATATCCTTCCACAGGTAAATTCCCCATATCCTGAAGTATGTTGACATAGTTTTCAACTTGCTTCCGATCTTTTGCCTTTGGTAATCCCGTCTTAAAGTCGATTACGATCGTTTTATTTCTTTTGATCACTATCTTATCGGGTCTTAACATGTTTTGCTCGTCAGCTATAATGTCCTTTTCATCCAACACCTCAATCAGGTCTTCAAGTAAACTAGCGTATTCATTATTAGAAAATAATCGTTTTAGTTGTATGCTAATCTTATCTCTGAATGCTGAATCAACGATTCCTTGTTGAACATAAGCATTTAACTTATCCGCAATTTCTGAATCTTTATTGATCTGCGAAACAGCGAAATGAAATTGGCGACCATAATTTTTCTCTTCAGATAATCCGTCCTCAACGGATAGATTTTTTGTGTCTCTAATGGCAATTTCAGGAAACCACAAATGATCTGCAATGTTCTTGGGTGTGAAAAAGCTTGATTCAATTTTACTGTGCTCAGAAACTTTATGCTCAGCCATTCCAATTGTCCAGATGGCTGATTCTTGGTTTTCAGAATTTTCAAGTGTCTCTGTAAAACATGCATGCAACGTTGCTCCCAATGAATTTTTTGTGTAATTATTGATTACATATAAACGTTCTACCGGTCGCGTAAATGCCACATAGCACAAGTTGATCTTATCCAATAAGATTTTCTGAGTTTCAGCCAGATTAAAAGCGGAAATTTCAGGTATCTCGTCGTCTTTCTTAGGATAAACATGCAAAACATGATCTCGAACAGGTATTAAAAATTTCGCTTTTGTACTAATTGCTATTTTAAAATCAATGTCTGGTAGAATAACTACCGGGAATTCTAATCCCTTAGATTTATGTGCTGTCATGATTTTAATGGCAGCACTGCTCTCAGGTAGTTGAATAGCGATTTTCTCCTTTTTCTGATCGAAATATTCCAATAAGCCCAGTAGGTCAGGTCCCCTGTTTATTTCATATTCAAAGATGAAATCTGCTAAATGATGTAAATATGGATTTTCGATCTCATTCCAACCCATTAACAAATAGAATTTCTGAATTAGATCGTAAAGATTTTCGTAAGGGTAAAAGAAATTACTTTCTGATTGAAAATGTTCAGTAATAAAACGTGAGTGGTTTAATAGGCGTATTGATTTATTTTCTCTAGTTTCTTCTTCGAAATAACTTTTATATCGAGAAATATGTTCTTTTGGAAACGAGTTACGAAAAAATAAATTCATAAACTTCTTCATCTCTGTTTCTGATGATGGTTTGAGTCGTAGGGTGAGATATGTAAGGGCTAGTTTGACTTGTTGATTAGATTTCAAAAGCAATGATTCCGGAGATACTATTTTGTATCCTTTTTGGGATAAACCGATAGAATACTCAACAGCTGTTTTATTTACTTCGGTTAAAATGCAAATATCCCCAGGAAGAAATCCGTCGGACAGACAGCTTTCGATTTTATCAGTAATTTGATCTATTAATGCCGATCTTTCTTGTTCTTTGTCCTTTAATTGAGACATTATTTCAATGTATCCTCCAAACTCAGCTTTCGGGTTTTGTTCAATGGAAGAATAATGCGCCTGTCCTTCCTCCGGCAAATAGTTTTTTAATTTCTTGAAAAAACGGTTATTGAAATTCACAATCTCTGTGCCCGAACGCCAATTATCCTTTAAGGGGATTTTCACACCAAGATCGTTGAATTGTTTTGAATATTGCGATATTGCTGAAGAACTCTCTGGGTTAAATAGATCCGGCAAGCTTACGAATTGCTCTGCGACTCCATTTTTAAAGCGATATATAGATTGTTTTGCATCACCGACAATTAAGTTCTTATTGCGCTCACTCAGCGAGTTATGAACGAGCGGAATCATGTTCAACCATTGTAAACGTGACGTATCCTGAAATTCGTCCAACAGATAATTCATGTAACGCACACCAATGCGCGAATATATAAAAGGTGCATTTTCGTTTTGAACCAATTTAGAAATTAGCGTATTGAATTCAGAAATTCTGATGAGTCTTTCTTCGGTACGAAAATCCACAAGTTCTTCGGCTAAAAACTTTAAAAGTGACATGTTAAAGAAATTACTTTTGAATTTCCTTAAAAGGACTAGTCTTTCGAAGTTTGTTTCAAGATATTCAATAAGTTTTAAAGTGGTTTCCCTCAATTCTTCCGGAAAAAACTTGCCTTTTGGCGGGTCCTTGGAAACTGATTTTATGAAGCCATCGGAGAACTTCTTATTGAATTTATTTTCAGGCAACTCATCGAATAATTTATACGTATTGGACTTACCCGGAAAATCCTCCTTCTGCAATTCATACTTCAAATAGGTAGTATAAGTTTGCTGACTTAAAGTTTTTAATTGATCTTCAATGTTAGCAATCTCGTGTTTGATCTTTTCAAATTCTTCTAATGTAAATTCCTCTTGAAGCAATAGCTCAATTTGTTCCAGATTACTCTCTTGTGTAATGATCTTAGCAAAATTGATCAAGCTGTCTCTGAAATTCCACTTTAAACCATCTTCTAAATTGCTTTTGGCGTAGGAAAAGATAAGTTTCGTTAAGGTTTCCTTATCAGCCTGACCCAATGAATTGAGTAAATTGTCTACAATTTGTTCTATTACTAAATCTTCGTTCAAAACGATTTCAAAATCACTAGGTAGATCGAGATCCTTGCTAAAAGAACGGATGAGCTTTAAGTTAAATTTATCGATGGTCATGACCGAGAAATCTTCATACTTGTGAAGAATATTTTCAAGACTTTTTTTAGACTTTTCTTTCAAAATTGGCAGCGCCATATTGAGTTCAGCGGAAAGATTCTCGGCGTATTTTTTTGCGTTGTGACCCAACTTTTCGTAGTTGGCAACTTCATCCAGTGCCTTAATGATTCGGGTCTTCATCTCGATGGCGGCCTTGTTGGTGAAAGTCATGGCGATAATTCGCGCGAAACGATTCTCATCTTCATTTCCCTCAAAAAGTAAGGTAAGGTATTCTTTTACGAGACGAAAGGTTTTACCACTTCCGGCTGAGGCATCCAGGATGGTTAAGGTTTTATTTTCTTCAAGCATTACACTTTTCTCCAATTTCATACGTTTAGTGAGAGAATAAAAATAAGGATTATAGCTTGTGTTTTCGTAAATTTGTGTGTGCACGTGAAAAATATTTTATTCGTCTTTTTACTATTGTCGCTTGCTCTTGCATGTACCAAGGAAGTGGTGCCTGAACCGAATCAGACTGCCAAACAATGGAGCGTTGCACTTCAACCGGTATTCAACGGAAGTTACCTTTTTCTAGATCAAACATATACTACTCCTGAAGGCTTCAAGATTCAGTTTACCGACATTAAAATGTATTGTACTGACTTTAAGATAGGTGGAAGTTTAATGAGTAATGCCGCATTATTTGATTACCGAGAAAATGGCTCCAAGCTTTTCGCATTGAATGGAGATTTTACACCTAGTTCAACCATAGATTTTAATGTGGGTGTGCCACCGTCGATCAATCATTTGGATCCCTCAACATTTGCAAATTCAAGTGCATTGAATATCATGAACGCCAACGATATGCATTGGGGTTGGAATCCGGGCTATATTTTTCTCAAGATCGAAGCGAAGGTAGATACCATCAATGATTTAAACTTAAATTTTGATCATTTCGTCGTTTTTCATGTAGGAACGGATAGTTTTTTACAAACCAAAAGTCTGACAGGTGTAAATTGGATAGAAAATTCTCAAAATCAATTTCATTTATCCTTGAAAGTTGATATGCTTGATTTTTTACAGCATCCTATTCACCCTATTAACATAAAAACGGAATATACCTCACACTCCTCTTCTGGTCAGGAAGCATTAAGTTTAAAGGTAATTCAGAATTTCACGGACGCCATCAAGAATTAATGACATGAGATACGTTTTTACTTTTTTTTGCGCTCTGGTCATACTTTTTGCTTGTACAAAAGGCAAAATTGAAATTGAGCCAACCCCTTACGTCCTAGAAATACCCTCGCATTTCCCTCAAATGATCATTCCTGCGGACAACCCATTGACTGTAGAAGGGGTGGCGTTGGGTCGAAAATTGTTTTACGAGAAAATGTTAAGTGGTGACAACTCCATATCATGCGCTTCTTGTCATGCACCTGCAAATGCCTTTTCAGATCCAAATCAGTTCAGTACAGGGATTAACGGAACGAAAGGAAACCGAAATTCCATGGCGTTAATAAATCTGGGATGGCAGAAATTTTTCTTTTGGGATGGTAGGGCGAAGACGTTGGAAGAGCAGATTCTTGAACCTGTACCCAATCCTGTCGAAATGCATCAATCCTGGAAAGATGCTGTAGCTAAATTGAGTGCTTCTTTGGATTACAGAAATATGTTTTTCAGAGCCTTTAATGATCGAACGATCGACAGCATAAAAGTAAGTAAGGCCATTGCTCAGTTTTTGAGGACCATGATTTCGGGCTCATCTCGTTATGATATCATGTACAAATATGAGAATAACATTTCGCTGTCCTCTCAAGAGCTGCTGGTTCTTCAAGGAATCACTAATGAAGAATGGGCCGGATATGACCTTTTTAAAAGTCTTAATGGTGCAGATTGCTTTCACTGTCACAATGGCGCACTGATGCAAGTACAAAAATTCAGCAATAATGGTCTGGATGCTAGTTTTTCAGATCTGGGTCACGGAGCCGTTTCAGGAAATTCAATGGACAACGGACGTTTTAAAGTTCCGACACTCAGAAACATTGCGTTGACAGCACCTTATATGCACGACGGAAGATTTTCAACGTTGGAAGAGGTGATAAATCATTATTCTTCGGGAATCCAAATCAGTCCAACCATTGACCCATTAATCGAGTTTGCAGGTCAGGGTGGTGTACAGTTAGATGCTAGTGAGAAGAACTTATTGAAGAAATTTCTATTGACCTTAACGGATTACGATTTCATCAATAATCCTGATTTTAAGGACCCAAATTAGGAAGGTTGCAACATATTTTTGTTATTTTGCACAGCGAATAGATAGAATGATTGACGAAAGAAGATTAACAACAGAGGAAAAGGCGCTTAAGATCAACCTGACATCCGATATATACGGATGTTTTGCTGAGATCGGCGCAGGGCAGGAGGTAGCTGCTAATTTTTTTAAGGCAGGAGGAAGTTCTGGAACGATTGCGTTCACGCAGTCGGCTTATGACATGAAAGTTTCTGATTCAATGTACGGACAAGCTTCTCGGTATGTATGTGAGGAGCGTTTGTTGACAATGTTGGGGACAGAGTACGAAATGCTTAAGAACAGGCTGCCTAATAAATATAAGGAATCACGCTTTTTTGCATTTTGTAATACCGTAGAATCTTTAAATTACCATAAAACAAATCAAGGTCAAGGATGGGTTGGAATTCGGTTTCAGCTTGATATAGAAAAGGAACCCAATGATGTTATTTTGCACATTAAAATGCACGATAATAGCCATAAAGCACAACAGGAGGCTTTGGGTATTTTAGGCGTCAATTTAATCCATGCTTCGTATTTTCACAACGATGATCTAGATGAATTTCTTGCGAATTTAGTACACAGACTTCCACGCGACCGCATGGAAATTGATATGCTCAGAGTTTCAGGGCCGGATTTTGAAAATGTAGATAACCGAATCATTGCATTGAATCTTGTAAAAAGAGGAATCACCGATGCTACAATGTTCGACTTATGTGGTAACGTCCTTCAGCCGGCAACTGCACTCTATAAGAAAAACATTCTTTTGATGCGAGGTCGTTTTCGTCCTGTAACTAAGGTTCATATCGATATGATAGAAGCGGGAAAAAAACAGTACCTGAACGAGGAGGATGTTGATGAGGATAATTTGAGCGTAATTTTTGAACTTACCTTAAAGGACCTTACTGCTGACGGAAAAATTTTGGACAAAGATTTCGTTGATCGTGCAGAATTATTGGGTTCTTTGGGTTATACCGTGATGATCTCCAATTATTTGAAGCACTATAAAATGGTTGACTATCTAGCTTCTATTGCTCGTGGCAAACGTATGGGAGTGATCGTTGGGGTGTATAACTTACATACCATATTTGATGAACGTTATTACGACAATCTTCCGGGTGGACTTTTAGAAGCTTTTGGTAGAGGATTTGGACATAATGTGAAACTATTCGTATACCCTGCAAATAATGTCGAAAACGGAGACCTTTATTCACTTGATAATTTAAAGATCCCTAATCATTTGAAAGGTCTGCTCACTTATTTGAAGGATACCAACAAAATGGAAGCTATCCACGAATTCGACCAAAGATTATTGCATATCTTGTCGGATGACGTTCTTTCGAAAATTAAAGCAGGAGCGCAAAGTTGGGAGGAAGATGTGCCTTACGAAGTAGTGAAGGCTATCAAATTCTATGAATTGTTTGGTTATTATTCAAAAGAGACTGTAGTTTAAATCGTTATGCCTCAGATTAAAAATGCATTGATCCGTTATCGAATTATTGATAAATGCATTCGTAATAAATACAAGCCTTTCCCAACAAAAGAAGATCTTAGGTTGGCTTGTGAAGAGGCACTTTTCGGATCTCAGGATGGGGTTGGTATTTGTGATTCGACGATCGAGAAGGACATGTTCGCCATGAAAATGGAACATGACGCCCCTATCAAATACAGTAAAAGAAACGCCGGATATTACTATTCTGATCCTGAATTTTCGATCAATTCCATCCCTTTAACGGAAGAAGATCTGAGCGCAATTAAATTTGCCGTCAATACACTGACTCAATTTCGGGACGTTGATCTATTCAAACAATTTGGTTATGCCATTGATAAAATCGTAGATCGTGTGAGTATCGCATCCAATCCGGAAGAAGAAGGTGTTGGAAACTTTGTTCAATTCGAATCACCAATAGTAGTTGGCGGTAATGAATACCTGCCCATTCTTTTTGAAGCGATTAAAAACAACTTGTTGGTAGAATTTGATTACGCTAGTTTCGTCACCGGCAAATTAAAAAGCCGTAAAGTTACGCCACTTCTTTTGAAAGAATATCGCAATAGGTGGTACTTGATTTCGTTCGACCATGCTAAGGAAGATATAATTACTTTTGCCTTAGAAAGACTTTCTAACCTGAATGTCACTCAAGACCATGGCGCAAGACCGATGAGTTTCAATCCTGAACATTATTTCGAATATGCATTTGGAATTACGGCCAATAATAAAAGTTTGCCAGAAACGGTTGTGCTCAAATCGGATAAAATAGCTGCAAAATATATAATTTCTCAACCATTTCACAAAACGCAAAAAGTGGTAAAGGAAGGTAAAAACCGTACCACCTTTGAGCTGCGTATTATGATTTCTGAAGAATTTATTCGAACACTACTTTCCTATGGTGGCGAAATTGAAGTCGTGGCTCCGGCAAGTTTGCGCGAAGAAATAGCTAAAAGAGTAAGTGAACTATCATCATTGTATAAAATTTAAGTATGGAACTTATCGTAACTATTGAAAATAACGTTTGCACGTTAAAATTGAATCGACCTGAAGTATTTAACTCATTCAACAAATCAATGGCAATTCAGCTTCAAAAAGCGTTAGACGAATGTGCTTCAAATGATGAGGTACGAGCGATTATTTTAACGGGTGAAGGAAAAGCATTTTGCGCTGGTCAAGATTTAGGTGAAGCAACAGATCCACAAGGACCTGAATTACGATCAATTGTAAAAGATCATTATAATCCGATCTTGTTAAAGTTGACTCAGATTGAAAAACCTGTAATTGCTGCCGTCAATGGTGTGGCTGCCGGAGCGGGAGCGAATATTGCTTTGGCTTGCGATATTGTTATAGCCAAGCAAAGTGCTAGCTTTATCCAAGCGTTTTCTAAAATAGGATTGATCCCTGATAGTGGCGGAACGTTTTTCTTGCCAAGGATAATAGGATATCAAAAAGCCATCGCCCTTATGATGACCGGTGATAAAGTAAGTGCCGACGAAGCAGAAAGAATGAATATGATTTATCGCGCCGTTGAAGATGTAAATTTTGAACATGCGGTAAACGAAATGGCTAATAAACTGGCGAAAATGCCAACACGTGGACTGGGTTTAACAAAGAAAGCGGTTAATCTTAGTTGGACAAATTCTTTATCAGAACAATTGGAATTGGAAGAGCAACTTCAAACTGAAGCGGGTCAAACAAACGATTTTAAAGAAGGTGTGAGTGCATTTTTAGAAAAAAGAATGCCAGAATTTATAGGTAAATAACGACTTAATTATGGAAAACATGGTAGTTGGAGTCATCGGAGCTGGTACAATGGGGGCGGGAATTGCTCAAGTGGCTGCACAAAACGGGCATAAAGTAGTGCTTGTTGATGTGAATGAACAAGTACTGAATAAATCAAAAGAAAATTTAGTCAAAATATTACAACGACTCGTAGAAAAGGAGAAAATGACTGCTCAAAAAATGAGCGAAGTTCTCGAACTATTTTCTTATTCCACAGATCTTAAAAGTTTTTCTATTGCCGATATCGTTATTGAGGCGATTGTTGAAAAAATAGAAGTGAAACATCAGGTTTTTAAACAGATCGAAGAGGTCGTTTCTGACCAATGTATTCTTGCATCAAATACGTCTTCTCTTTCTATCGCCTCTATAGGATCGGTGCTAAAGAATCCAGGAAGAGTTATAGGTATTCACTTCTTTAACCCAGCGCCCTTGATGCCATTGGTAGAAATTATTCCTGCAGTGCAAACAAAAAATGAGGTAACAGTTCTTTGTAAGGATCTAATCTCCGGCTGGGGAAAAACCGCGGTTGTATGCAAAGATACTCCAGGCTTTATAGTGAATCGAGTGGCAAGACCTTTTTACGGTGAAGCATTGAAGATCTATGAAGAAGGAATCGCAGATTTTGCAACGATTGATTGGGCAATGACTGAACTCGGTAATTTTAAGATGGGTCCCTTTACCTTGATGGATTATATCGGTAATGACGTAAATTACGCCGTTACAGAATCGGTTTTTGCTGCTTTCTATTACGACCCAAGATTCAGACCTTCATTTACTCAACGCAGACATGCTGAAGCCGGTTATTTTGGAAGAAAATCGGGTAGAGGTTACTACGATTATTCAGAAAATACTTCTTTGCCCGAACCAACAAAAGATCAAAAACTTGGAAAAGAAATCCTGGAAAGAATACTCTGCATGTTGATCAACGAAGCATTCGATGCTGTTTTTATGCAAGTGGCAAGTCCGGAGGACGTAGATCTAGCCATGACCAAAGGCGTGAATTATCCAAAGGGATTATTGCTTTGGGCCAAAGAATTGGGTTACGTTAAAGTACTGGAAGTGTTGGAATCCTTGTTCAATGAATATGGCGACGACAGATATCGTCCTAATCCATTATTGAGAAGAATGACCAAAGAAGGAAAGACATTTTGATTAGCTAGGAAACTAACTGATCATATTTTGGATTTAAGTTGTTTAGCTTCGCCAGAATAAAAGCCATTTTGCTTAACTATTATTTCCAACAATTCTATTCCTTCTTTTTTATTTCCTGAAGCCAAAAGACTTTTAGCCATATACCATTGTGCTTCTTCATTGAAATTGGAGTACTTGGATTGTAAGCAAGAATTAAAGGATGCGATCGCATTCGAAAAATCATTCAAATTGTAATAACATAATCCGGAATAGAAATGAGCATTAATATCATCTGGATAAGTATTCAAAATTACCTGAAAACGTGCTAAGGATTTTTTATACTGACCCTTTGCAAAGTAGCTAACGGATTTTTCCAAATATTCGATGTAGGGTACATCTATAGTTCTTGTTTCACCATCGGATTGTTCGTTCTTCACTTCTCCTACATTCGCCGGAGTACCTGTGAGAATTATTTGTTCTGTTTTTATGGTTGGTCTAGAGCGATAACTTCTGTAATCCAATAATTTCAT
>JBFHIN010000013.1:0-14634 GCA_041596415.1 Crocinitomicaceae bacterium
CAATCCTTAGGCGCTGCTTGGTATCTACCTGAAGAAAGGAGCATTACGACAACTGAGCAAATTTTAGATGAAATGTGTTCTGCACTCGGCGGTAGAGCAGCAGAAAAATTGATCTTCGGGAAAATTAGTACAGGTGCACTCAGTGATTTAGAAAAAGTAACCAAACAAGCATATGCAATGGTTTCTATTTATGGATTAAACGAACGTATTGGTAATATTTCTTTTTACGACTCTCAAGGTAGAGATGCCTTTACAAAACCGTACAGTGATGAAACTGCACGATTGATTGATGAGGAAGTATCTAAGATCATAGAATCCCAATACCAGCGTGCCCTAAAAATACTAGGCGATAACAAGGAAAAACTTACGTTACTGGCTGAAAAACTTCTGAGCTCTGAAGTCATTTTCAAAGAGGACTTGATTGAAATATTCGGTAAAAGACCTTGGGGCGAACAAGAAGAATTGCTTGAAGCAAGCGCAGAAGCTGTTGAGAAAGAGAGCGAAGAATTGAAAGCTTCAATCAAAGAAATGGAAGAACACGTAGAAGCCGAAAGAAAACAAGATGAAAGCATTGATCAGGAAAATGAAGAATCTAGTGAAGAGTCTTCTGACGCAGAAAAACCAAAAGAGGACTGATGCTAATTGGGCAACCATATACGCTGGTGTAGATGAACATTTTATTGCCATTTGTAAATTCTCACTTGAAAATGAAGGCATTAGAACAAGGACGTACAATCAAAAGGATAGTACGTACAATGCTTTTGGTGAAATTTACTTGCAAGTTCCAACCGAAGAAATGGACAGAGCCCAAAATATCGTAAATTCGCTGCATGAATAATCTATTGCTTCGTTCAATTACCGGTTTACTTTTTGCGGTGGTTGTTTTGGGCTCCATTATTTGGGACCCATATGCGCAAGCGATAGTATTCTCCATATTTATGGTTTTGGGCCTAAATGAATTCTATAATTTATTCAAAGAACATTCTGTTGTTTATGTGAGTAAGGAAATAGGGATTTTTATCGGTATATTCATTTTTTCACTTTTAGTTGGCATCAGCTTTCAGTGGCTTCCTATCATTTCCATTTTGTTTATTTTCCCTTTATTTTTCACCTTAATACTGGCTGAACTCTGGAGAAAAAAGGCAAATCCCATCTTGAATATGTCAGTGCTGGTATTTGGGATAATTTATGTAGTAATTCCTTTTTACCTGACCATCGACTTAAACCTTCGAAATACGGATTATTTACCGTTGGTTGTCGGCATGTATCTGCTCATTTGGACTAATGATACTTTTGCTTATCTCACCGGTCGACTTATTGGAAAGACTAAATTATTTGAGCGTATTTCCCCAAAAAAAACATGGGAAGGAACTATTGGTGGCATTCTTTTTACGCTGCTCGTAGGATACATTATTGGAGCTTTTGTTAATAGGGGTAATGAATTTTTCTGGATCATTTCTGCCATCATCATTGCGCCCTGTGCTATTTATGGAGACTTGTTGGAATCCCTATTTAAAAGAAGTTTGAATATCAAAGACTCAGGGAGTATTTTACCCGGACATGGCGGAATTTTAGACCGATTTGATGCGGCTTTATTTGCCATTCCATTTTTTTATTGTTGGGCAATGATGTTCAGTTACTTATAAACTACAATTTATGAAATTACACAGAGAAGGCTATACGATCATAGCTGTTGGTTTAAGCATTCTTGCGATCATAGAATTTGCCAATTATAAATTGTGGCAATACACAGCATGGACATGGCTATTCGTATTGTTGACATTGGGCGTGGTAACTATGGCGTACTTAATCCTGCAGTTTTTTAGGGTCCCAAACAGACAGTTTAGCTACGAAGAAAAAGATGTGCTGTGTCCTGCAGACGGAAAAATTGTCGTTATCGAGGAAGTGATGGAAAAAGAGTATTTCAATGACAAACGCATACAAGTTTCAATCTTCATGTCACCGTTGAACGTACACGCCAACTACAATCCTATTTCGGGTATTGTAAAATATATGAAATATCACGCCGGATTATTTCTTGTTGCGTGGCATCCGAAAAGCAGCACGGATAATGAAAGAACGACCATGGTTATCGAACATAAAACAGGACAGGAAGTGCTTTTCAGGCAAATTGCAGGAGCAGTAGCAAGAAGAATATGTTATTATCTTGAAGAAGGACAAGAAGTTAAGACCGGAGAAGAATTTGGTTTTATCAAGTTCGGTTCTCGAATCGACGTGTTTTTACCCCTTGATTGTCAAATAAATGTTAAAATAGGCGATATCGTAAAAGCGAAACTAACTAAACTTGGAGAATTGAAATAATTCCTCTAAGTTTGACAAAAAAAATTACAGATATGAAAAAAGTATTTTTTGCATTAGCGCTTATGACATTTGTTGGTTCAACTGCAGTAACAGCTTACGCTGCTACAAACGGTGTTTCGACTGAGATCAAAAAAGACGATAAAAAGAAGAAAAAGAAGAAAGGTTCTTGTTGTTCAGCTGAAAAAAGCGCTGAAACTGGATCTTCATGTGGTTCTAAAACAACTGAGACTAAATCTTGTTGTACTAAGAAGCAATAATCTTACATAAGACATTTAGAAAGGCCATTCTTTGAATGGCCTTTTTTATTTTAGTTCAATCCCCACCGGGCAGTGATCTGAACCCATTATTTCGTTCAGTATGAAAGCATCCTTTACGTAAGGAAGAAATTTTTCTGAGACTAAAAAATAATCAATTCTCCAGCCCACGTTTTTACCTCTTGCCCCTGCTCTGTAGCTCCACCAGGAATATTTTACCTCCTCAGGATGGAAATACCTGTAAGTGTCTACCAAACCATTGCCGGTGAATGCCTCCATCCCGTCGATCTCTTCTTGCATGTAACCGGCTGCCTTATTATAGTTTTGCTTTGGTCTAGCTAAGTCTATAGCTTTGTGGGCTACGTTGAAATCGCCGCAAACCACTACAGGTTTCTTTTTTTCAAGATTTTTTAAGTATGCTAAAAATTGAGCGTCCCATTTTTGACGATAGTCCAATCTTCCTAACTCGCTTCCCGAATTAGGAACGTACACATTGACTAAAAAAAATTCTTCAAACTCAGCACAAATTACTCTCCCCTCATTGTCGTGATCAGGATCGTCAATACCATAGGAAACATTAACCGGCTCAACTTTAGAAAGTATGGCTGTTCCTGAATATCCTTTTTTATCTGCACCGTTTCCGTAAACGTGATAGTCCTGCAATTCCTTAACGGCCTCTTTTACTTGCTCGATAGTCGCCTTCGTTTCCTGTAAACAAATCACATCAGAATCGATATCCTTCATATCCTTAAGGAAATCCTTCTTTACGATTGCTCTAATTCCATTAACATTGAATGATATCAGTTTCATTACACTTTAAATTTGGTTAAAGTTAGCGATCATCTTTAAGAGAAGCGAATATCGAGGATAAAACGTCGATTAATTTTGCATTTGCTTATTTTTGCATCATGGATCTCATTGACCAACAGACTTTAAAGGATCTCGAATTTCCCGTCATTTTATCGTGGCTGGAATCCAATGCGCAAGGATCTACAGCAAAGGACCGGATAAGCTCTTTAAGGCCTTATTCCGACAAAAAAACTTGTATAATTGAATTGAACAAAGTTCAGGAACTCAAGGAGATTCGTGTCGAGGGACTACCTTTTCCAGCACTAGATTTCCAGGAATTAACTATAGAGATCAAGCTACTTCCTATCATTAATTCGGTGTTATCGTTAGAAGGATATATCCGTATAGCAGTTGCTTCTGAACTATGTAATCGACTTTGCGATTTTTTTAGTCGTAACATGTCAAGATTTACAGTGTTAGAAAATATTTTAGCCGATGTTTATTCGACCAATGATATTATAGATCCAATATTTAAGGTTTTTGATCCTTCCGGAAATGTAAAGGATCACGCTTCAGACTTACTTTTTGAAATACGCCAAAAGATTCAATCAGTTCGTATTCAGATCAACAAGAATTTCGAAAAGGAACTAAGGCGATTAGAAAAGGAGAATGTTTTAGGTGATACCCGCGAGACCTTTTTAAATGATCGAAGGGTATTGACAATTTTATCTACCTACAAGAGAAAGATCTCCGGTAATGTCGTTGGCTCTAGCAAAACAGGAAGCTTGACTTTTATTGAACCTGAGGTTAATATTCCATTGAATAATGAACTAGAGCTCCTGTTGGACGACGAGCGCAAAGAAATTTATCGAATCCTAAAAAAATTGAATGAAACTTTACTCATTCATTTACCGCTCATTAAGGAATATCAACGTTTATTGACCGAATTTGATTTTGTCAACGCTAAAACCCGACTGGCACTGCAGTTGAATTGTTCGTTGCCTTCAATAAACCAAGATCGTGAACTGGAACTTATTGCTGTTTATCATCCCATTTTATGGAAAAATAATCAGAATCAAGGTAAAGTTACTTATCCACAGCATATTCAAATGGATAAGTTCTCAAGGATGCTTGTAATTTCTGGTCCAAATGCCGGTGGTAAGAGTATAACCTTAAAAACTGTAGGTATCATTCAATTAATGTTGCAATCCGGCCTGTTGGTTCCACTACATGAAAACAGCCGAATGTTTTTCTTCGATAAGATCCTTTCTGATATTGGCGATAATCAATCTATAGAAAACGAACTGAGTACCTATTCTTATCGTTTAAAACGCATGAAGTTGTTTCTTGAAGTGAGTAATAAAAACACCTTGCTTCTATTGGATGAATTTGGAACCGGCTCCGATCCTGATCTTGGCGGTGCGCTCGCTGAAGTTTTCTTTGAAGAATTGTACAATCGAAAAAGTTTCGGTGTGATCACTACGCACTATGCGAATATTAAATTGAAAGCCAATCAATTAAAAAATGTCGTTAACGGCTGTATGTTGTTTGATACGGAAACGCTGGAACCCTTGTATAAATTTTCAGCAGGCCAACCCGGAAGCTCATTTACTTTTGAAGTAGCCCAAATTAATGGAATCCCCATAGATATTCTTGATAAAGCTAAACTTAAACTCGACGACCGCAAGGTAAAAATGGACCGACTTTTAAGCGAACTTCAGAAGGAAAAAACGTATTTGGAAAGATTGAACAAAGAGCACATTGAAGCTCAAGAAATTGCTCAACATGCACGAAATGAATTTGAGGATCAAAAATCTAAGTATGAAGAAAAATTAAAGAATCTTCAGCTTACCACTGAACGCGACAATAAGTACATCATTGCCGGAAAGAAAATGCTTTCCTTCATTGATCGATATGTTTATAAAAGCAGAAAAAAAGACGTAAACAAGCCATTGTTTGATGATATTCAAAAGTACGTTGCTGTTGAAAAGGCTAAAATTGAAGAAGCCAAGAAAATAACTCAGCTAAAAAAATCGGTTCAGAACAAACCCATTAAAAAAACGAAGGTTAGTAAACAACCTTCAGATCCATACAACCAAATGAAAATTGTGGAAGGATCGCAAGTCAAACTTATTTCGACCAAGCAAAGCGGAACCGTAAAATCCGTCGATGGTAATCAAATTACTGTTGTTTTTGGTTTTATGACCATGAAAGTGGAAAGAGAAAAATTGATCTGGATAAAATAAGTTTAGGAATCGGAATGGTACAGTTGACGCAGAAAATTACATTGTAAAAAAAAAGAGATTATCATCTGATAATCTCTTTTTCTATAATTAAGTTTTTATTAGAACTTAAATGATAATCCTGCATTAAGAATACCTCCGTGACCAAATCCTAAAGCCACGTTAGCTCCGATATTTTCTGTAAAGAAATAACGCATACCAACTCCAATTCTTGAAGCAATTGGAATGATTCCTGAAACTTCAGCTTTAGTATAATCCGGGTCAGTTGAATCAAATTTGTATGAACGATTACCGTAACCTGCACCAAAAACAGCATAGGCATCTACTTTATCATTATCTAAGAAATGATAGTTAAATGTAACCATTGCACCAATTTTCTGCGTACTGAAATCATAATCATACGTTCTAGACTCATATAATCCTGTAGTAGAGTTATAAACTTGTTGAGTTTCAGAATACCTCACATAAGAATTATTAAAACCAAGGTCCAAACCTAAACCTACTTTGTCTGCTAACATGTACTCCACGCGTAACCCAACAGGTCCTAATCCTCCAATTTTAAGATCTTGCTCAGTTCCAGAATTTGCATACGTAGTTTTAAAAACAGTTGTGAACAAATTTGGGAAACCATAGTAAGCATCAATGATAACATTTCCTTCTTCAACAGCTTGAGCTGAAACATTTGAAGTTCCAAACAACAATGCTGAAACAGTCATTAAACAAACAGTAAGTTTTTTCATAAATAAAAATTAAGTTATAGAATAATTGTTAGGCCTTAAAAAATGTTAAGGTTATAACAAAGGCAAAAGTAACAATTAAAACATCTCACAAACATTTGACAAAAAAAAAACGCACATTGATTATCAAAGTGCGTTTTCTGCAAAATATTAAACGATTTTATTTGTTCATTTCCTTGATCAAATTCAGTGCGCTTCCTGCCTTAAACCAATCTATCTGAGAATCATTATAGGTATGATTCAAGGTGATATTTTCTTTAGTACCGTTTTTGTGAACGATTTCTAATGTTAACGGCTTACCAGGAGCAAAATCTACCAGATCAATAAAGTTGAAAGTATCGTCTTCAAGTATTTTGTCATAGTCAGCTTCATTTGTGAATGTCAAACCTAACATCCCTTGCTTTTTCAAGTTTGTTTCGTGAATACGTGCAAAAGATTTTACAATTACAGCTCTAACTCCCAAGTGACGTGGCTCCATTGCCGCATGCTCACGAGAGGAACCTTCACCATAGTTATGGTCACCAACCACAATTGAAGGAACTCCAGCAGCTTTGTAAGCTCTTTGTACAGCCGGAACTTCACCTTCTTCATTGGTCAATTGATTTACAACACTATTTGTTTTACCATTAAATGCATTCTCGGCCCCGATCAACATGTTGTTTGAAATATTATCCAAGTGTCCGCGGTAACGCAACCATGGTCCGGCCATTGAAATGTGGTCCGTAGTACATTTTCCTTTCGCTTTGATCAACAATTTCGCTCCCATGATGTTCTTACCATCCCATGCAGGGAAATTCTCTAACAATTGAAGACGTGAAGAATTAGGATCAACATTGACTGTCACACTACTTCCATCTTCAGCCGGAGCTTGATAACCCGGATCTTCAACATCAAATCCTTTTTTAGGTAATTCATCGCCATGTGGTGGTTGAAGTTTGAATTTCTCACCCTTGGCGTTGGTTAAATAATCTGTCAATGGATTGAAACCAAGATCACCGGCAAGTGCCAACGCAGCTACCATTTCAGGCGAAGTAACAAATGCATGTGTATTTGGGTTACCATCCGCTCTTTTAGAGAAATTTCTGTTGAATGAATGTACAATTGTATTCTTCTCTTGCTTATCAGCTCCTTCTCTGTCCCACTGACCAATACAAGGTCCACAAGCATTGGTAAATACCATAGTTCCCATTTTTTCAAATGTTGCTAGAATACCGTCACGCTCAATAGTATATCGTACTTGCTCAGATCCAGGATTTATACCAAACTCTGCCTTTGGTTGAATTCCTTGTGCCACAGCCTGCTCTACGATACTTGCAGCACGCGACATATCTTCGTATGAAGAGTTTGTACAAGAACCAATAAGTCCCCATTCGACTTTCATCGGCCATTCATTGTCAATAGCCTCTTGTTTCATCTTAGAAACAGGCGTCCCCCTATCCGGAGTAAATGGTCCATTGATATGTGGTTCCAATTCAGTTAAATTGATCTCAATAACTTGATCGAAGTATTTTTCAGGATTTGCGTATACTTCTTCATCTCCTGTCAAATGCTCAGCAATCTTATCTGCCGCATCAACTACTTCCTGACGACCTGTAGCCGACAAATATCTTCTCATTGAGTCATCGTAACCAAAAGTTGAAGTTGTAGCTCCAATTTCAGCACCCATATTACATATCGTTCCTTTTCCAGTACATGACAAGGAAATAGCACCATCTCCAAAATATTCTACTATTGCTCCGGTTCCACCTTTTACAGTCAAGATATCCGCAACTTTAAGAATTACATCTTTGGCTGATGTCCACCCATTTAATTTTCCTGTTAACTTAACACCGATCAGTCTTGGAAACTTCAACTCCCAAGCCATACCTGCCATAACATCAACAGCGTCAGCACCTCCAACTCCAATTGCAACCATTCCAAGTCCGCCTGCATTTACAGTATGTGAATCTGTACCGATCATCATTCCTCCAGGGAAGGCATAATTTTCAAGCACTACTTGATGAATGATTCCAGCACCCGGTTTCCAGAATCCGATACCGTATTTATTGGAAATCGATGATAAGAAGTTAAACACCTCGTTATTTTGATTCAAAGAATTCTGAAGATCCTTGGTTGCTCCCAACTTAGCTTGAATCAAGTGATCAGCATGTACTGTTGAAGGTACAGCAACTTTCTTTTTCCCGGCTTGCATGAATTGTAAAAGCGCCATTTGAGCAGTTGCATCTTGCATGGCAACACGATCTGGTGCGAAATCAACATATGATTTTCCTCGCTCATATGCCTCTACTGCATTTCCATCCCAAAGATGTGCATATAGAATTTTTTCAGAAAGCGTTAAAGGTTTACCAACCACTTTACGAGCGGCCTCAATACGCTCAGGAAATTGAGCATATACCTTTTTGATCATGTCTAAATCGAAAACCATAGTTTTTATTGAATTTTATTGTCTTATTATTATTTACTGCGCGAATTTAGAAATTTTCCGTTAAAAGTAATAGGTATTTCAGGTCTAATTGAGTGAATTAAGTCCTATTTGTCAAAGACAAGAGAAAGATTCCTTGTTCCTTGAACAGATGATGTATTGCAAGATGAATTTTCAATGTTTCTGCGATCAACATTTTTAAGTTTTTATCTCAGTACCTTATCCCCTGAAAATGCGATATTTGTTGAAAAAAGGAATTCAACCAGGAAGAGTTATCTTAAAAGTGATGAGCTAAAGAAATTACAACCTAATGATTTAGCGTTTCAAGCTTGATTTTAAAGAATATTTGTTTACCTTTGCACCCTTAAAAATTTATTAATTAATTATTCAAGTATGAATTCTTACGAAACTGTTTTCATTTTAACTCCCGTTTTGTCTGATGATCAGGCGAAGGAAGCAGTGCAGAAATTCGAAGGCGAAATATCGTCATTGGGTGGAAAAGTTAAGCACTCGGAGAGCTGGGGATTACGTAAACTTGCGTACCCTATTCAAAAAAAATCTACAGGTTTTTACTTCCTAGTGGAGTTTCAAGCTGACGGAAATGCCGTTGCAGAATTAGAATTGCAGATGAAGCGTGATGAGCGTGTAATGCGTTTCTTAACTGTAAAGATGGAGAAAGACCATGTAGCATATGCTGAAAAACGCAGAGCAAAAATGGGAGAGAAAAAAATCACTCCAACTGAGGCTTAATTATTAACATTATTAACTGACAATTATGGCACAAAACGATATTCGTTACCTGACACCGATCAACATCGAAATCAGAAAAGACAAATACTGTCGCTTTAAGAAAAGCGGGATCAAATTCATTGATTATAAGGATCCTAATTTCCTTTTAAAGCTAGTGAACGAGCAAGGTAAAATTTTACCTCGTCGTATTACAGGAACATCAGCAAAATACCAGAAGAAAGTAAACAAAGCGATCAAACGCGCTCGTCACATTGCTCTTCTTCCGTATGTTGGAGATATGTTGAAATAATTCGATTGTATAACAGGAAATATTAAAAAAATGGAAGTAATTCTAAAGAAAAACGTAGACAAACTTGGATACGCGAATGATGTGGTTACGGTAAAGCCTGGATACGGTCGTAACTTCTTAATTCCACAAGGATACGCAATCTTAGCTACTGCGTCTGCTAAAAAAGCGCATGCTGAGGTAATGAAACAAAAAGCACACAAGGAATCAAAAATGTTGGCTGAAGCTCAAGAATTGGCAACAAAACTTGAGGCAGTAACTGTAACTATCGTAACTAAAGCCGGTGAAAACGGAAAGATCTTTGGTTCAGTAAATACAGTTCAACTTTCTGAAGCATTGAAAAAAGCTGGATTCGACATCGATCGTAAATCGTTAAAGATCAAAGATGAGCCAATCCGTGAGATTGGTACATTTGAGGCTGAAGCAAATTTACATAAAGGTGTTAAACCACTTTTCAAATTTGAAGTTGTTGGAGAATAATCCAAATATACATCTTGAAAAAAGCTGCTCGTTGAGTGGCTTTTTTCATTTTTATGCAGCAACAAGAGTTCAGCATTATCATGAAATCGACAATATTAATTATTAGCCTTCTTTTTGGCCTAATTTCCTGTAAGGAAGAATTGCAAGCGGAGCGATCGACCAATAAAAAATCGGGGCTAATCAGTTATGCAAAAAATCTTTCCATTGAACCAACAGACGATGGACATCTTGTTCACATTTTTAATCCTGAACAAAAATCTGCACTTCATTTATTCTTAGGCCCTAAAAAACCCAAAAGCCTATCAAAAGAATACATCTACATTTCAACTCCGATCAATTCAATGATCGTTCTTAGCGGCACGCACATCGGTATGCTTGCAAAACTGGATGAGTTGGATAAAATTATTGGTGTGTCAAACAAAAATTATATACACAACTACAAGGTGTTAGAGAGCATTGCAACCGGAAACATAAAAGACTTTGGAAATGAAGAATCTATCCCTTTTGAATCGATTGTAAAAACTAAAGCTGAAGTTCTTATGTACAGCGGTTTTAACGCCAGTTACCCAAAAAATGAACAGCTCAAGCAACTTGGAATTAATTGTATTGCGAACTACGACTGGAAAGAGGTTCATCCTTTAGGCAAAGCTGAGTGGATCAAGTTGTTCGGATTGTTAACGGGAAAATACCAAGAGGCACAATCTTATTTCGATGGTGTAGAAAAATCCTATCATGAATTGGCATCAGATGCGTCTAAGTATAAGATAAAGCCAACTGTATTAAGTGGTAATCTAATCGGAGACATCTGGTATACTCCAGCAGGTGAATCCTACAATGCAACATTGATAAAAGATGCAGGTGCAAAATACGTTTACGCCTCCACAAAAGGTACCGGGAGCATTGAGCTTTCCTTGGAAACTGTAATTTCAAATAATCAGCACACCGATTTTTGGATCAATCCGGGTTTTCCGACTATACATACTCTTCAGACTGCTAACCCTAAATCTAGATACCTCGATGCGTCTAAAAATGATAAGATATACTGCTACTCAAAACAAATGAATAAATTCTGGGAATTAAGTGCCATTGAACCTCATCACGTATTGTCAGATTTAATCGCTATTTTTCACAACAAAACCGATAAGCAACCCTTATATTTTTATTCGAATATTAAAGAGTGACACAGCAGTACCGAAATACATTATTTTTCCTTATACTCTTTCTCCTTTTGATCACAGGGGCTGTGTTACACCTGTTCGCAGGACAAATAGAGATCAGTTTTCACGATTTTTATCAAGCTATATTTCATTTTGACCCGACCAACACGAATCATATAATTGCGGTTGAGTTCAGATTCACGCGATTGATCATGGCCATTTTGGCGGGATCAGCACTTTCGATTGCAGGAATGCTTATGCAAACGCTTTTCAATAATCCTCTTGCCGGACCTTATGTTTTAGGGATAAATTCTGGGTCGAGCCTGTTGGTTGCTCTTACGCTTATGACTGGCGTTTCATTTTTTCAGCATGACCTTAGCATTATTTTAAGTGCTCTTCTGGGCGCTTTGATCTTTGGATTTTTGATACTCAGCTTTTCATTCTTTGTTAAAAACAATATTTCTCTCTTGTTGATTGGTCTGATGTTGGGAAGTTTTACTGGAGCGATCGTAACCTTGTTACAAACATTCAGTAATGCACAAAACTTAAAAGTTTTCACGATGTGGACCTTGGGCACTATACAGCAAACTGAAATGCAACAAATACCACTTATTCTCATTTTTTACTTCATCGGTATTTTGTCCTGTATCTTCTTGATCAAACCATTAAACTCCTTGGTATTGGGAGAAAATGCGAGTTTACTTTTGGGAATCAACCTAAAATCCTTACGCATTTCAACGATTGCAATAACTGCAGTTCTCACCGGATTAATAACGGCATTCTGCGGGCCCATTGCATTTGTAGGACTTGCTGTTCCGAACATTACAAGAATTGTTTTTAAAACACAAAACCATGGGCTTCTTTTGTTTGCAAATCTGTTTTTTGGAGCACTATTTCTTATCTTTTGCGACATAATAATCCAATACCTAGAACCTGTCGTTTCCATACCTATTAATGCCTTTACTTCTCTCATTGGTGCTCCCTTGGTTATTTTAATCCTCTTAAAAAAATTGAAATGATCAATTTAAAAAATGTCGAAATCGGTTATAAAAGTTCTCTATTGAACCTTGAGCAGATCCACATAAAAAGAGGAGAGATTTTCGCTGTTATCGGTGAAAATGGTGCGGGAAAATCTACATTACTGAAAACGCTCACGGGTCAAATCCATCCGATTCAGGGACAAATTATTATTGAAGAGAAGAATTTTCAACTCTTGAACAGAAAGGAAAAGGCCAAACTTGTTTCCTTCGTGGGATCTAAATTTGACGGAATTCCTTATTTGAAAGTACTTGATTATTTAACTTTGGGAAGAACTCCGCACACAGATCTTTACGGAAGATTAACACCTCAAGATAAAAAGACAGTTGATCATATTATTGAGCTACTCCATATTGAATCATTCATTGAACGATACACCTTGGAATTGAGTGACGGTGAAAGACAATTGGTCGCAATTGGAAGGGCACTAGTACAAAACACCCCAGTTATCTGCCTGGATGAACCAACAGCTTTTCTTGATTACGGAAATCGTAAAAAATTGATCCGGTTACTGAGTGAAGTTGCAAAAAAAGAACAAAAATGCATCCTGTTTTCTTCGCATGATATTGACTTATGTATCGACGAAAAGATACCCGTTCTTTTGATCAATACAAACACAAAAAAGTTGGAACAATACAATTCGATCTCTAAAGAAGAAATCATTCAAAAAGGTTTCCCTTCTATTTCTTATTGATTACTGATCAAAGGATAAACCTCCTCACATTTGCAGTTCACCAGTCGAAGTATATCATTTGTGGTTCTTGCTTTACGCATTTCTTCGTCCATGATAACTATACAGAACATCCGTTCCATTAACATTTGGATTAACTGAAGATCTTGTTCGCTGACACGTAGATCAGCAACCAACTCCATAGCGCACATACTGTCAGAAGAGATAGGAACAGGTAATTTACTGTTGAGAATTTTTAAAACCCGAGTACGTATGTATTCCTTTTGTCTCATTTCAGTAAGATCAATAGTAGGTTTTCCAAAACGAATGCTCCTAAAAGTAACAAAAATGGAATTTTATAAGAGACACGTTCAGCCTTCTTTTGTTCCATAATTTTCTCACTAGCGGTTTTCAACCGTCCCAATGTGCTATCATCTTTATAGATGAAATTTCTAGTTGCACTTAAATGCAAATCATTGATCAAATTGAATTTATTATCTGACGATATTAATATAATCTCTGATTGTGGCACGCGTTGCTCAATTAACTCTGCTACTCGATTGCCTTTCATGGCATAAGGATTTACCCCATCGAGGTGATAATCCAAAATGACTAAATCAGGTTGTAATTGCAAATATTCCAGACATTCTTCACCAGACGAAAAGGTGAATACTGAAAAATTTGGTCTTTCTAGCAACTTCTTTAAAAAATTGAGATAAGGTATATTATCATCAACAATAAATATTACTAATTCCTTATCCTTATTCTTATCTATAAAATAAGCTGCACTAAAATAATCTCTATTAACTTTTTCCTTAATCATATCAGGAGTTTTTAATTTCTAATTAGTTTGCAAATGCAGCGATTTATCTTTCGTAATTTCGTCTATTTCCTGTACTATTTTTGGTAGGTTAACCATTAAAATCTTAACTAATTCAGCCGTTTTTTCATCCTCAGAATGTTCTATTGTTTTACACAATTCACCCATCTTCTTTAATCCTACGATAAAAAAATTAGGTTTAATTTTGTGAGCAATTGCCCGAACTTGCTTATAATCTTGATTTGTAATCGATTCATTTAATGAGTTGTAATCCACAACAAAAGCCTTTCTCAATTCATTCAACGTGCTATGAACAAGTTCTATCTTACCGTTTGTGAAATTTTCAAGCGTTTTCACATCAATTGGTTCAAGCGAATATTCGGCCGAACTATCCATATTCCGATGGAGAAGATGTTGAATTTTTAAAAAGAGACTATCGGGTTTAAATGGTTTCGATAAATAATCATTTGCTCCACTACTATAGCATTTTTTTATCTCCGTATCTATCGCATTTGCGGTAAGCGCAATAATTGGAACATTACTAAGTACTTCATCTTCTGAAGCTCGGATCTCCTCTATCGCTTGATAACCGTCCTTTACGGGCATTTGCATATCCATCAATATGACATCATACTTATGCTCTTGCAATAAATCGATCGCGATCTG
>JBFHIN010000014.1:0-14410 GCA_041596415.1 Crocinitomicaceae bacterium
ATGACGGTCACGACCTTGCTTTGCCGTTCCACCCGCTGAATCTCCCTCGACGAAGTAAATTTCACACAAAGCAGGATCTTTTTCCGAACAATCGGCCAATTTTCCAGGTAACCCAGAACCGGTCAACACGTTTTTACGTTGAACCATTTCACGGGCTTTTCTAGCTGCATGACGCGCTCTGGCTGCAAGGATAACCTTATCAACAATGATTTTTGCTTCAGCAGGGTGTTCTTCAAGATAAGCAGATAACATTTCAGAAACTGCCTGACTTACAGGGGCTGTTACCTCTCTGTTTCCTAATTTCGTTTTCGTTTGACCTTCAAATTGTGGCTCTTGTACTTTTACTGAAAGCACCGCCGTCAATCCTTCACGGAAGTCGTCCCCATCGATCTCGATCTTTTCTTTGGCCAACATACCCGATTCAGTAGCGTACTTCTTCAATGTATTGGTTAATCCACGTCTGAAACCTGAAAGGTGTGTCCCTCCTTCGTGCGTATTAATGTTATTTACGTATGCTTGAATATTTTCCGTGTAAGATGTGTTATACGTCATCGCCACTTCAACCGGAATACCATCACGCTCTCCCTCAAAATAGATAACATCACTGATCAGTGCTTCTCTGTTGCGATCCAAATATTGCGCAAACTCTTTCAATCCACCTTCCGAATAGTAAGTGGTTGTAGGATGTTCACCTTTTTCATCTTCAACTCTTAAGTCTGTCAACGTAATTGTAATACCCTTGTTTAAGAAGGCCAATTCACGCATTCTTGCCGCTAGCGTATCAAAGTTGTACTCCGTATTTTCAAATATAGAACTATCCGGCTTGAAAGTTACTTCTGTACCGTGCTCATTACTTGTTCCGATCTCACGAACGGCGTATAGCGGTTTACCAATGTTATATTCCTGTTCGTATATTTTTCCGTCTCGTTGAACTGTAGCCTTTAAATATGTTGACAATGCGTTTACACAGGATACACCCACACCGTGTAAACCTCCGGAAACTTTGTAGGTATCCTTGTCGAATTTACCACCGGCATGAAGAACTGTCATTACGACCTCCAGTGCTGATCTTTTCTCTTTTGTGTGCATCGCAGTTGGAATACCACGACCATTATCTTTTACAGTAATCGAATTGTCCTCATTGATCCATACATTGATCGTATCACAATGTCCGGCCAAAGCTTCATCGATGGAGTTATCTACCACCTCATAAACCAAGTGGTGCAAACCTTTAACGCCTACATCACCAATGTACATGGCAGGGCGTTTACGTACCGCCTCTAATCCTTCTAATACCTGGATATTATCCGCTGAATAATTGTCTTTTTTTATTTCTTCGCTCATATTATTTCTTTAGAAATATGATTTTTTATGATCAACCAACAAAAATAAGGAATTGAGCCCGTTAAAGCTAATTAACAGGGCATAAATCGACCTAACTTATCAACAAAATATTAACGGATCATTCTTTTTTAGTGATCCATTCAAGAACTGATGGATCTAGCGGAGAAACTCTAGGTGAAATCACATGTTCGATCTCCCCTTTTTCATTAATCAAATACTTTTGAAAATTCCATTGCACTTCACTATCGCCGTATCCATTTAATGACTTTTTAGTCAAATATTTATACACGGGATGCATTTTCTTACCCTTTACAGTTATTTTTTCCATCATTTGAAATGTGACGCCATAATTCTTTTGGCAAAACACCGCTATTTCTTCATTGGTTCCCGGCTCTTGTTTTAAAAAATCATTTGAAGGAAATCCTAGGATGAAAAAATTACTGTCCTTGTATGTGGCATACAATTTTTCCAACTGCTCATACTGAGGTGTTAAACCACATTTTGACGCAGTATTAACTATCATCACTTTTTTTCCTTTTAAACTTTCAAAGGAAAAGTCCTTACCTTCAATAGTTTTAGCCTGTAGGCTGTAAAACTTATCTTGAGCATGAACACTTCCATTTAGAAGAATTAAGCTCAAGAGCACAAATAATATTCGGTACATCGATGTATTTTTATTAATTAAACGCGTTAAAAAAGACATTGTTCATTTTATTGCGAATTTAAGGAACATTTTTTGCCTAATTACGAATACATCATTTATGAAATACATCTTAAACATATTCATCTTTCTTGTTTTCACTTCAACAGTGGCACAGACTTCCCTAATAGGCGTCTGGCAAGGCGTATTAGTGAAAGATGGCTACCCTTTGGAAAAAGGAACTTTGTTTTATGCTAATTTCAATTGTTCGAATAACGGGCTCAGTGGCAAAACCAGAGACGAGATCTTTGAAACAGAAAACTTTGCTGTTAAACAGATCAAAGGTTCTTGTTCAAAAAATAAAATAGAATTTTCTCAGTACGTTATCGAAAAAAAGAAATCAACAGGTAGAATAAGTTGGTGTAATGTGAATGCTACGTTAACATACAATGATAGTACCGGTTATTTGGAGGGGCGATATGTTTCTAATGATTGCAAAAACAATATGGGACGAATAATTTTATATCAGTCTGACTTGAAATTCAGCGCTGACGAAGCGGTTATGTCAACACATTTTTGGTTTCCACAATTCATTCGCGACTTCAAAAAGGGCTACAATGCGCCAAAGATCAGAGAAAAAGAAAGAAACAGTTTTGTTTTCCAACCGATCTATTTTGATTACGACAAAGCAGATATTCGTGTTGAGTACGAACCTTTTTTGCTTCGAATGATTCGGGTGATCGACGGGCATTCTGATTTGAGAATTCTTGTTACCGGCCATACAGACTCTGACGGTTCGGATGCTTACAACAATGAATTATCAAAAAAAAGAGCACAAAGTTTGATTGATTTTTTTGTAAAAAATGGACTTAGCAGAGATCGCATAGAATTTGACTTCAAGGGTGAAACCTCCCCTGTTGACACCAATAAAACTCCTGAGGGCAAGCAACGTAATCGTCGCGTAGATTTTTCCTTTATTTGATTACTCGGCTTTAACCCAAGTTTGTGTTCTGTAAAAAGGACCGATATAACCTCTTACGTTCAAGTAGTTGAAATTATCCGGATCTACCCATAGCTTCAAAGTGTAAACTTTTCCTGTTTCGGGATCAACGATCGTCCCGCCTTCCCATGATGAACCGTTCCATTTCAAATTTCTAACCAATTGCAAACCTTCTAACGGCTGATCCTTTCTATCGTCAGTACATTTCGTGCATTTTGCATTAGGCTCTCTCCCTTCTCTAGGAAATAAGTAGGTTATCTTGCCGTATAATTTGCCGTCAACTTTATACAACTCTACGATAGATTTCTTCTTATTCGTTTTGTCGTCAATTGTAACCCATTTCCCCACAGCAGATTGAGCAACAGCATTAAACGAAAGGATAAGTGCAAATATAAAAAGTAGCTTCTTCATAATTTTATCTTGATTAACAAATGTATGGAATACAAATCAAAAATAAAACTTATGACTTAAATAGAAAATTACGCAAGATTTCGTTTCCGTATTCCGTAAGAATCGATTCAGGGTGGAATTGTACACCAAAAATTGGATGATCCTTATGTTTAAGTGCCATCATTACACCGTCATCTGAATAAGCAAGTTCGGTTAACTGGTCACTTGATTTCCTCTCAACGGCCCAACTGTGGTATAAACCTACATTGAATTTTTCCGGTAGTCCCTCAAACAAGGTGTCTGAGTGAGTTACATGACAGATAGTTTGCACGCCATGTTTAACCGTAGCTTGGTTGAATAGTTTACCTCCAAAAAACTCGGCGATCCCCTGCATTCCTAAACAAACACCTAATATGGGCTTACGTTGAGCATAATGATCTAACACGGCAAACATGGATTGTGTACTGCCAGGTAATCCGGGGCCTGGAGAAAAAATGATGTGTGAATATTGTTCTATCTTACTCAACTCAACCTCATGATCCTGTAACACATCAATACGCACGTTCATGTTATCCACTGCGTGATAGATGTTATAGGTAAAAGAATCATAAAAATCAATCAACAGTACTTTCAACGAATTTCCTTTAAAATGCGTAAACTTGCAAAGATAATTTTTCGTTAGGAAGTAAAATCGTTCAGGTTTTAATTTTTTGAATTTATTACTGAAAAACATGAAAAAAGCCATTCAAATAGAAGGAGCCCCGGCTCCAATAGGCCCGTACAGCCAAGCAATTCTTTTCAATAATTCACTGTACATAAGTGGACAAATCCCTCTAAACCCATTCACTGGCGAATTGGAAATAAACTCCATTGAAGAGTCAACAAAACGAGTGATAGAAAATATCAAGGCCTTACTCAAGGAGGCAGGAATGACGCTAGATAACGTTGTGAAGTGCAGTATTTTTTTAAAGGACATGAATGATTTCGCCGCCATGAATGCTGTTTATGCTTCATTTTTCGATGCTGTACCACCTGCAAGAGAGACCGTACAAGTAAGTAAACTTCCCATGGACGTTCCGATCGAAATCTCATGTATTGCAATGGTTTAAACACATTATGAAAAAAATTGTAATTCTCTTATTATTTCTTCCTTTTCTGCTAACCGGATGCAAGAAAAAGTTAACACAGTTTATTGTAGATTATAATGCATCCGTAACTGTTTCATCGACAGTAGGACAACTCATCCCGTTCAGCGTTATAACACCTACTATCACTACCAACTCGGAAGCAGAATTCGAGGCCAATAATACAGCTAAAAAACATGTGCGCTCTGTTCACCTTACTGAATGTACATTGACAATTACTTCTCCTTCTAACGAAACATTCAGCTTTTTGAATTCTTTGGAGATCTACATTTCAGCAGATGGTTTGGACGAAAAAAAAGTGTGCTTCAAAGAAAATATTCCTTCCACAGTTGGCAATAGTATCACTTGTGATATTGTTGATCTAGATCTACAGGAGTACATAAAGTCAAACACTTTCAAATTACGAGGAGTATTTACAACCGATGAAACCATTCCGGAGGATGTTCAAATAAATATATACTCACGTTTCTTGGTTGATGCCAAAATATCTAAAAAGTAATTGAAGAAGAACTATACATACGATTTGAGTGTCATCATTGTAAACTACAATGTCGAGTTCTTCCTTGAACAATGCTTAAATTCTGTAGGTAAGGCCAGTGAACATTTAAAAGTTCAAGTATTTGTTGTAGATAACAATTCTATTGACGGATCGGTTGATATGGTTAGGAAAAAGTTTCCCGATGTTAATTTGATCGCAAATAAAGACAACAAAGGATTTTCAAAGGCTAACAATCAAGCAATTGTACTTTCAAATGCAAGGTATGTTCTGTTATTAAATCCTGATACTGTTGTTGAAGAAGACACCTTCGACAAGATCGTTGCATTTATGGATCAAAGGGAAGATGTCGGAGGTTTGGGCGTTCGCATGATTGATGGAAAAGGAAAATTCCTTCCCGAATCCAAAAGAGGATTACCTACTCCAGCGGTAGCCTTTTACAAGATCTTCGGTATATCCAAACTTTTCTCAAAATCAAAGCGATTTGGTCGATATCACCTCGGATATCTCAGTGAATTTGAAAACAACGAGATCGAAATTCTCAGTGGCGCTTTTATGTTCATGCGCAGTGAAGCCTTAGAAAAAGTAGGATTACTCGATGAAACTTTTTTCATGTATGGAGAAGACATCGACTTATCTTACCGTATATTAAAAGGTGGTTATAAGAATTACTATTTCGCTGACACCAGAATAATTCATTACAAGGGTGAAAGCACCAAAAAAAGTTCCATCAATTACGTTTTCGTGTTTTATAGGGCGATGATCATATTTGCCGAGAAACATTTCTCACAAAAGAATGCACGTCTTTTTTCATTCCTTATCAATCTAGCCATATATTTCAGAGCCTTTCTGGCACTTGCTGCTCGTTTTATTAAACGAAGTGCCCTACCTCTTTCAGATTTTGCTCTTATCCTAACAGGACTTTATGCTTTAACTCATCATTGGTCGGTAGAGAATATTCACTTTCCTTCTCTCGTAATCAATTTTGCACTTCCAGCTTACAGTATTATTTGGATGCTTGCTGTATTATTTACCAACGGTTATGATCGAAAAATAAAGTTCGGAAATATTTTAAAGGGCGTATTTCTTGGAACCATTTTCATTTTGGTAATTTATGCTTTATTGCCGAAAAACTTGCAGTTTTCTAGGTTGTTTATTCTCACAGGAGCGTTGTGGACCTTCTTTTTCTACGTAATTTCTCGCATTTTTCTGCACTTCACAATTGGCAAACGCTTTAACTTAAGTGCTGCTAAAAAGAAAAAGTTTGGAATTGTCGGTTCCAAAGAAGAATTCGACAGAGTTTCCGACCTTTTGAAGCAAACGAACGACAACATTGAAACAATCGAACAAATTTCAGTAGCGGAAGAAAAAGATGAAGGTGCAGTGGGTACCTTACAACAGCTAGATCAAATCATTCACATGCACGGCCTCTCTGAAGTTATTTTTTGCGCAAGAGATACAGCCGCACATGAGATCATAAAATGGATGTCCAGCATTGATTCCAGCAAGATCGATTTTAAAATTGCTCAACCCGATAGCATTTCGCTCATAGGTAGTAATTCGATTGACACTGCGGGTGATCTTTATGTAATGAACATCAACGCAATCAATCGTTCGGAAAACATTCGCAATAAAAGAATGTTAGATCTTTTGGTATCAACAGTTTTCATCCTATTATCTCCTCTTTTGATTTTCTTATACGAAAAGAAGAAAAAGTTTATTTCTAATCTTTTTAGAATATGGATTGGCAAGTCTTCTTTTGTTGGTTACAATTTGAACGCATATTCCGAAAATGAAAACTTACCTCGGATTAAAAATGGTGTGTTAAACCCTACGGATCCTCACAATTTACAAGACCCACAACTCATTGATAAAATGAACCTTATCTATGCGAGAGACTACACAATTTCGAAAGATATTTCGATTCTTATGAACGCTTGGAAATTGTTGGATCGTTAATTCAAAACCTTAACCTTTGCCAAAATCGAATTTTAAATTATTTTTGTTTCCGAAAAAAATATCCATTTTTAAGCAATATGGCACAAATTGAAATTAGACTTCCTAAAATGGGAGAAAGCGTAACAGAAGCTACTATTACAAACTGGTTAAAAAATGTTGGTGACTCTGTAGAGATTGATGAGCCATTAGTAGAGGTTGCTACTGATAAAGTGGATAATGAATTGCCATCTGAAGCAGGTGGTGTTTTGATCAAAAGATTTTTCGAAAAAGATCAAGTAGCACAGGTTGGAGATGTGATTGCATTGATCTCTACTGACGGAAGTGCTGCTCCTGAAACGGAAGTAGCTGCCCCAAAAGCTGCTGCAGATCAAATCACGCAAAGTATTGAAGTTGTTCAAGCGACTGTAAGTAATACGAACGATAATATTGAAAAAACAGGTCCTTCAGGAAAATTCTACTCACCGTTAGTTAGAAGCATCGCTGAGAAAGAAGGTATTTCGATGGACGAATTAGAAACCATAAATGGTAGCGGTCAGGCAGGTCGTGTGACAAAAAAGGATATTCTTGATTATGTTGACAATCGCACAAGTGCTCCTGTTTCTACACCACAAACCTCGCAAGCTGCAGCCGTTACTCAACCGAATAACGCACCAACACCAGCTGTCGCAGCATCTGGTAGCTCCTTCCTATCTAACATCAAAGAGCCAATCGTAATACCGAATCCTGGAGATGAAATCATTGAGATGGACCGTATGCGCAAACTTATTGCAGAACATATGGTGATGTCTACGCACGTAGCTCCACACGTTACCTCATACGTTGAAGCTGATGTAACAGAGATTGTGAACTGGAGGTCTAAGGTCAAAAATGAATTTATGAAGCGTGAAGGGGAAAATATTACCTTCACCCCTATTATAATCGAAGCAATTGTTAAGGCTATCAAAGATTTCCCAATGATCAATGTTTCAGTAAGCGGGACGAACATTATCAAACGTAAGGACATCAACATTGGGATGGCTACAGCATTACCTTCAGGAAACTTAATAGTTCCGGTAATTAAAAATGCCGATCGTTTAAATCTGACAGGACTTACGAAATCTGTAAACGAACTAGCAAATAACGCCCGAAATAACAAATTGAAACCAGAAGATATCCAGGGAGGAACTTTCACAGTAACCAACGTAGGGTCTTTCGGTAACGTAATGGGAACTCCTATTATTAACCAACCACAAGTAGCAATCTTGGCACTGGGCGCTATTAGAAAAATGCCTGCTGTGATTGAAACGCCACATGGAGATTTCATCGGAATCCGTCACAAGATGTATTTGTCGCACTCATACGATCACAGAGTGGTAGATGGATCATTGGGAGGGCAATTTGTTCGAAGAGTTGCTGACTACCTGGAGCAATTCGATCCTAACCGAGAACTTTAAACTGAAAACCAATTAACCACTATATGAAAAACTTAAGAAATCTGCTAGTAATGGCTTTACTTCCATTTTTTGGAACGAGCCAGTTAACAGAACATGAAGTGCGTCAAATGACCCAAACAGCATCTGAACAGCAATTGGTCGTTGAATGTTCACGTATGCTTCAAGATGGATATTTTTTCTATTCAGAAATTGTAGTGGATCGTTTACTTCAAATTAACCCTAACAGTGCGAATTATCAATATCGTAAAGGATACATTGTTTTGGACTCGCGTTTAGACTGGATAACGGCAATGCCTTATTTAGAAGCAGCCACTTCAAGTATTGATAAGAATTACGATATGTATTCGGCAAAGGAAAAGAGTGCTCCAGCTGACGTATATTATCACTTGGCCAGATGCTATCATTTAGATGAACAACTGGATAAGGCTAAAGAATATTTTAATAAGTTCATTGAGGTATCGAATGCAAAATCAGTAAATGTTGCTAAAGCGCAGTTAATGCTGATTCAGTGTGATGTCGCTAAAAATTTAATAGCTAACCCTAAATCAGCACGAGTTACGAACGTTGGAAAAGTAATAAATACCGTATATCCTGAATATTCACCAGCTATTTCCTTGGACGGTAGCGCATTGTATTTTACTTCACGTCGTCAATGGGAGGATCAATCAACGGACGATTACAGAGATCCACAATTAAATCAATTCCCGGAAGACATTTATGTAAGTTTCATTGGACCTGATAATGAATGGACTTCACCTGAAAGATTAGCCTTTTGTACCGGTAAATTAAATGAAGCAACTGTCACTGTAAGTCCGGATGAAAGAAGAGTTTATACTTACGAAGACCGAACAGGGAATGGAGACATCTATTATTCTGATTTCAAAATGAATGAGTTTCAAAAACTTAATCTACTGGAAATCAATAGTGTAAATACTAAATATTGGGAAACCCATTGTACAGTAACCCCGGATGGATTAAACATGTATTTTGTTTCCGATCGTCCTGGAGGTCTTGGTGGAAGAGACATCTATCGAGTTGTGAAATTACCTAACGGGAAGTGGAGCGAGCCGATCAATCTTGGTCCAACAATCAACACACCATATGATGAAGATTCACCATTTATCGCTGTAGATAATAAGACTTTGTATTATTCATCCAACGGACCTAGTAGCATGGGAGGTTTTGATATTTTTGTTACAGTTAGAGATAATAACAACAAATGGTCTGAACCTATAAACTTGGGCTATCCAATTAACTCAACTGGCGATGATGTGTTTTACACAACTACAGCAAATGGTACAACAGCCTATTTAACTTCTTTCCGTAAAAATGGCTTTGGAGAAAAAGATATATACAAAATTGAAAATGATTACTTGAATATTCAGAATGTTGCCGTTCTAAAAGGATTGATAAGAACAAGTGATGGAAGTCGATTACCTGAATCTGTTTTCGCGTCAATTCAATGTCTAGATTGTGGTGATAACATGGAGTATTCAATGTACCCGAGAATTCGAGATGGTGCATTCTACAACAGCCTTGTGCCGTGTAGAGAATATGTAATTAAGTTCAAATATGATAGTCTTTCACCTGTTGGCTATTCAGAAAAATTCAAAACTTCTTGCGAATTAGGTTACGAGGAAATATACAAGGAAATTATTTTGGATGTCAATAAGAAAACATTCTCTCCTGTTCGTAACTACATATTGGATGGTATTGTTGCCGACAAGGCCAATGGGCAACCAATTAACTTAGCAACTGTTAAGATCAAAGACAATTCTACCGGCAAAGAATTTGAAATGTTGAGTACTGATTTAGCTGGTTTCTTTAAAAGTAAAGTACTAGAAGGAAGATTTTATGGTCAAGAGGTATCCTTGATGTTTACAATTTCCAAAGATGGATACATTACGCAATCATTTGATTTCAACCAGAAATTGGAAGATAAATTAGAATTTCACTTAAAATATTTACTCGAGAAATCTGCTGTAGGTGTTGATCTTGCGAAAACTTTAGAATTAAATCCAATTTACTTTGATCTTGATAAATCAAATATTCGTCCGGATGCAAAGATCGAATTGGATAAGATTGTAAAGGTTCTTAATGACAATCCAACTTTAGTGGTTGAAATTGGTTCTCATACTGACTGTAGAGCTTCAGCTGCATATAACAAAGCATTATCCACCCGACGTGCCATCTCGACACTTAATTATATTAAGCCTCGTATTTCTAACCCTTCAAGAATTTATGGTAAAGGATACGGTGAGTCACAATTGATTACGAATTGTCCATGTGAAGATGATATCATTTCTTCATGTTCTGAAGATGAACATCAAGCAAATCGTCGAACAGAATTCAGAATAGTTAAACAATAAAAAAAAGCCCGATTAATTTCGGGCTTTTTTTTTATTAACTAATATTGGAACTTTTTTCTTTTATACACGTTACATTTAAAATTATTCGTAAATTATTGATTTGAAAAAGAAACTACACTACATGAATAAGATCTTTGTCTACTTCGCAATAGCGCTTTTCTCTATACCAAGTTTTTCACAAATAACGAAAGAAGAAGTTCTTACCATTGTCGCCACAGGCGACGAACAACGTTTAGTAGTTGAAAACTCAAGTCTACTACAAGCAGGTTATTTATATTATGCAGAATTAATTGCGAATAAACTAATTACTTTGCAACCTGAAAGTTCCAACTATGCTTATCGTAAAGGTTTTTTAGCTTTAAAAATCAGAACTGATTATGTAAGCGCAATTCCATATTTCTTAAAAGCCATTGAAAGTATCGACCCCAATTATGATATGTATTCAACGAAAGAAAAAAGTTCTCCTCCTGATGCTTATTTTCATTTGGCTACATGCTACCATTTAAATGAAGAAATTGACAAAGCTAAAATCTATTACAATAAATTCATTGAAGTATCACGACCTAAGTCTGAATTAATTCCCGTTTCAAAATTAAGATTAATTCAATGTGAAAATGCCATCGCAGCGATGGGTTCTCCCGTGAATGTTCAATTGAAAAATGTTGGTAAACAAATTAATGGCGAATTCCCAGATTATTCACCCGTAATTTCATTAGATGGATCCTCATTATATTTTACTTCACGCCGACCTTGGGATAATAATGAGACCGAAAAATATAGAGACCCGGCCATTTATCAATACCCTGAGGATATTTACGTTTCTTATTTAGGAGTTGATTCCACTTGGGAACGACCTGAACGTTTAGATTTTTGTATACCCAGAAGAAATGAGGCTACAAGTGCGGTAAGCACAGATGAAAGAAGAATTTATTTATACGAAGACTCCACCGGAAATGGTGATTTATATTTTTCTGATTTTTACAGTAACAAATTCAATAACATTGAAAAAATAACTCAAAAAAACATCAATACTAAATATTGGGAGACACATATTATGGTATCACCTGATAATTCAAAAATGTTCTTTGCTTCAGATCGTCCTGGAGGTTTTGGAGGTAGAGATATTTATATGTGTACAAGAAGTATTGATGGCAAATGGTCAGAACCTGTGAATTTAGGGCCCAAAATAAACACTCCATATGATGAAGACGCCCCATTTGTATCAATTGATAACAGGATGCTTTACTTCAGCTCCAATGGAGAAAAAAGTATCGGAGGATTTGATATTATGGTTGCAGATCTTCTTCAGGATGGGACGTGGACCGAATCAAGAAATTTAGGTTATCCCTTCAATTCTACGAATGACGACATATTTTACACCACAACCGTTGACGGTTTAAAAGGATATATGACATCGTTTAGAAAAGATGGTTATGGTGAAAAAGATATTTACGAAATAAAAAACGATTTCCTTGGTGTTAAACCATATGCATTCTTCAAAGGATTGATCAAAACTAAAGATGGGTCCCCTTTACCTGAAGACATGGCACTTCAAATGGATTTAAGCTGTGCAAATTGTGATGATTATAATAAAAACAAAGTAGTATTTCCACGATTAAGAGATGGCATGTTTATGACAGGATTGATTTCTTGTAAGACCTATACAATTGCATACAGAAACGCCTCTAACAATACTGTTCTTTATGAAGAAACCTTCACAACAAAATGTGATGTGGATTTCGAGGAAATTTACAGAGAATTGATTCTTGACTTGGAAAACAATACCTTAACTCCAGTTGAACCTGTTATTGAAATTGAGCCAGTATTGGTTACAGAATTTAAAAATCTTGAGTTCATTCATTATTTTGATTACAACAAGAATAAGTTGTCTACGAAAAGAGGTCAGTTGAAAGATTTCGTCAAGGAAATTGAAAAACAACTAGAAGCAGGTAGAGAAAGAATTACAATAAATGTATATTCATCTGCCTCTCACGTTCCAACAAAAACTTATGAGACCAATGAGAAATTGACCGAAATAAGAGCTGAGAACATGAAATATGATCTCATCGCACATTTTGAAGAAGATTCAAAATACAAAGGAAAAGTGAATGTGGTAATCGTTTCTGCAATAGTTGATGGTCCAGAATACGTTAAAGACTTCAAAAAAACTGAGAAATACAAACCTTATCAATTCGTAGGTTTAAAAACAGAATGATACAAAGTCCGGTCAAAAGCCGGACTTTTTCTTTTATAGCCGTCTTGGATTTGTATCTTTGGAAAAAATAATCAAATGAATCTTAAACTTGAACGTCCTTTAGCAATTTTCGACTTAGAAACGACAGGAATAAATGTAACCACAGATCGAATTGTCGAAATAGCAATAATAAAGGTATTTCCTGACGGAACAGAGGAAAATTACGTGAAGAGAGTTAACCCACAAATGCCTATCCCTAAGGAATCAAGTGAAATTCATGGTATTTATGATGAGGACATTAAAGATGCACCAATATTTGATGCCATCGCGCAAGAAGTGGCCGATTTCATTGGTGATGCAGATTTGGCCGGTTATAATTCAAATAAATTCGATATTCCTGTTTTAGCTGAAGAAATGATGCGTGCAAAAATGGATTTTGATGTGGCTCAGCGCAATTTTGTTGACATTCAAAATATATTCCATAAAATGGAGCAAAGGACACTTGCCGCTGCCTATCAGTTCTATTGCGATAAATCCATGGAAAATGCCCACAATGCTCTGTACGACACACAAGTAACCTGGGAAGTACTTAAAGCTCAGTTGACGCGCTATGCTGAACTAAAAAATGAAGTAACTTTCTTAGCTGAATTTTCTAGAGCTGGGAACTATAACCTACTTGATTTTGCAGGTCGACTTGCCATTAATGACAAAGGCGAAGCTATCTATAATTTCGGAAAGCATAAAGGTAGAACGATACGAGAAGTTTCCGAAATTGAGCCCGGATACTACGGTTGGATGTTGGATGCTGAGTTCCCCCTGTATACGAAAAAATGTCTCCGAGATGAAATGGCAAAAATCAAAGCCGAAAAAGAATCCAAAAGAAAAAAACATGAAGATTCACAAAGCATGGAAGACAAATTGAACGCACTAAAAAATAAATTCAAATAACATGAAAATTATTTGTATAGGTAGAAATTATGCAGAACACGCTAAGGAAATGAATGCAGAGGTTCCAGATGCACCTATATTTTTCCTTAAACCCGACACTTCCCTACTAAAGGAGGATCAAGATTTTTATTTTCCTGATTTCACAAAAGATCTTCACTACGAGTGTGAATTAGTGGTGAAAATAGATAAAGCTGGTAAACACATTCAAGAAAAATTTGCGGCCAAATATTATTCACACATCAGTTTAGGAATTGATTTTACAGCAAGGGATCTGCAACAAAAATGCAAGGAAAAAGGAATGCCATGGGAAATTGCCAAAGCCTTTGAACATAGTGCACCAATTTCTTCTAAGTGGTTACCCATTGAAAACTTTAAGAACGGAAATATTGAGTTCACACTTAAAAAGAACGGAGAAATCGTACAACGAGGTCAAACTACAGACATGATATTTTCCATAGATAGTATCATTGCTTATGTTTCCAAATTCATGAC
>JBFHIN010000015.1:0-14151 GCA_041596415.1 Crocinitomicaceae bacterium
GTATATATTGGAAGTTGGATTCTTTTTGAAGAAAACAGGGTTGTATATTTCAACTGGTACGGTACTTTGAAGTTTGTTTATTTCTTTTAGGTTACCGCTAATAACCACTTCCTCAATCAACTGTTCGTTCATTACGAGTATGTAAGTCAGTCTTTGCTGATCCTTAATATCCTTAGTATCGATGGTTGTAATGAGCGGCTTAGAATCGAATGTTTGAATTTTCACTGTATAAGTTCCCGGTGATAATGGAATATTGAATTGACCTAAAGAATCAACAACTTGCATCAATTTATTTTCCTTGATACTTACGATCGCACCATTGGCCGGATGGTTATTTAGAAGAACTTCTCCTTTCCAAACAAGTTGTCCAAAAAGGGTAGAGGTAGAAATTAGAAAAAGGACTATTAGAGAATACTTCATTAATGCTTATTTAGTGCAAAACTATAAAAGTTAGGCAAGTCTAACAATTATTTTCAATAATAATTAATACTTTAGCCCTAAATTGAACAAGGTAACATGGATCAAACGCTTTCCCATACTGAGGAAAACTATTTAAAGGCATTGACACATCTGACGATTTTGGATCAAAACAGTTTGGGTGTGGGAACTAACGATTTGGCTCATAACCTTGGGTTAAAACCGGCAACGGTTAATGATATGTTGAAAAAACTGAAAGAAAAAAAGTTAGTCAACTATCAGAAATATGGAAAGATCACACTAACTGAAAATGGCAGAAAATCAGGTGTTGAGATCATTCGTAAGCACAGACTTTGGGAAACCTTCTTGTGTGAAAAATTGGAATTTTCATGGGATGAAGTTCATGAAGTTGCCGAACAACTGGAGCATATACGTTCTGGTAAATTGGTCAATCGCCTTGATCGATTTTTAGATTACCCGAAATTTGATCCACACGGTGATCCAATCCCAAATGAAAAGGGAGAAATAGAGTTCAGGCAGCGAAAATTACTTTCCGAGCTCAAAGTTGGGGACACATGTTCACTCATGGCCGTAAAAGACAATGATCCGGATTTTCTAAAGTACGTAGATAAATTAGGGTTATCGATCGGAGCTGCAATCGAAGTAATGGGAATTGAAAATTACGACAATTCTATGCAGATATTAGTCAATAACAGTCAATTCAACATTTCCGAAAAAGTTGCTGAAAACTTATATGTAAGTTGATAAATCTAGTCTTTCACAAAAAACGATCTAGCAACAACATTTGAAGAAGATTTAAGCACAAGTAGGTAAGTCCCCTTGGCCAATGAATTTACCGGCACACTTATGTTTTGTCCACTCGCTACATTCGACACGATTTTTTTCCCTTCCATCGAATGAATCTCGTATGAATTCACCAGATTACTCGAATGTGAAACATTCAAGGTTGTGTTCGCAGGATTAGGATAAAGATTGATTTGTGTCAATGAAGCTTCCTCTATGGACGCGAAGAAGTTTACGTCTTTGACCTTTGTTCCTGTTTTATTAATGACCCAATTATTTGGATCAAAAGATACCAAATTGTTGATCACGCCTACATTTGGAACGAAGAACATGTTCGTGTTTGCATCGATCGAAAATCTTATTATTGTATCCGGTAGTCCGGCCCTTGAAAATCTGATATCCAAAGGATTGGTGAATGTAGGGGTGATGGCAGGCATCGAGGTGGTATGTGTAATCTCAAGATGAAGATCATTACCCGTATTATTCCAACGTGCCGAATAAGTAGGATATCCTTCACCGAAATACCACTGATCAAATATCTGTGAATAATCAATTCCGCTTTCAAATTCCAAGGCAGATTGAAAATCTATACCTTTTGCCACACTGTCGGCAAATTGTTGTTGGAAATTCTTCAGAGTCTGGAAAAACAGATTGTCGTTATTCATTACATAACGCATGGTGTGTACGATGGCGGCACCTTTGTCATAGGTCAAACGCCCACTAAAAATTCTGCTATCGTTTAAGCTATCCAAACAATAAACACTTCCTCCATTTTGCGACATTACGTTGGTGTGAACATCTGTCATGTGTTGATTTTTCAGAGTAGGATAAATATTTTCAAGCATCAAATATTCACTGTACGAAGCAAATCCTTCGTTAATCCATATGTCAGCCCAAGAGGCACAAGTGACGTGATTTCCCCACCATTGATGACCCAGTTCATGTGCGGTCAAACCTTTCTCAAACCAGCCTTGGGTTGTCATTGTTTGATGCTCCATTCCTCCAGACAGTGGTGCCATACAGTGACCGTATTTTTCATCAGCAAATGGATACATACCGAAAAGGTCCGAGAAAAGTTCTAAAAAACTAGCTGTTTCGTCGATTTGAGTCTGGAAATTCAAGAGGGTATTTGGGTTATTGTAAACAAAATTCTGGATTAAAATCGGAGCCGGTGCACCTACAGGATTTGCATAAACGTTGTATTCAACATATTCTGCAACTGCCACAGAAATCAAATAATAATCGATGGGGTGACGATGTTTCCATTCGTAACGACTTGTTCCGTTTCCAAGATCAACAATATTTTCCAAAACACCATTTGATCCCGCTTTACATGCGTTAGGAACAGTTATTTTGACGGAACAGCTATCTGCTTTGTCTGTCAAAGATTGTTTACAAGGCCACCACTCATAAGCAGAAAAAGGTTCAGAAAGCGACCAGGTTACTCTATTTCCCCAGCTCGGAGAGGAAGCATTGGTCATTCCTGATCCACCCAAGGGATTGGTTGCGGCTGTAGGTGGAGTTCCATTATAATCGATACTGATAATGAAATTTTGACCTGAGGAAAGATTTACAGGAACTTTAATCGCAGAACCAACACGAGAGTAGGTGACAGGATTGTTATTCACTCTTATCTGCGTAATTGTGAGCGTAGGGAAAAGCTCAAATAGAGCGGAATCAAGTGTGGTTTTAGTTTTTGCATGAATTTCGGCATTACCGCTAAGTGTTGTCACTAAATTATTCATAGCAATATCGAGTGCATAAAAATGAACATCGTAATTTTCAGAGGCTGCGATCTGTGCCTGGGTTAGTGAATTCGACTTAAGCGAATAATTTTTTACGTGATCTCTTTTGAAACAAGTTTTGTTCGATTGTTCTTGAGCATTGATATGGCTACCAACACAAAGTAAAATAAGCGAAAGCCAAAGTAAACGGTTCTTCATAGCATGATTTAAGGATACTAAAATAAAGAAAAGCCGCTTAACTTTTTGAATTAAATCTTAAAAGGTTATAACTATTGATTAAGCAGAAAATGAAAAGTTCACTTAGTATTGTTTAGGGCGTGTTAAAAGCTAATTTTTACAGTATTCTTTGTATAGATCGGTATATTCCAAGATAATATCCATAGCCTCCTTGCTGAAATCTGGTTTAAGAGTCTTATTCTCCATAACATTTCTAGGGTACCGGTATATTTTACACCAATTCCCCTCCATTTCCAGTTGAGCTGAAATCAAGCTATGAATTAAATGAACAGTAAAGCTATTACTGTTTTTAGCTGCTTTTGACGAAAACTTCTGTGCTTCCTTAACGTCAAAATAATTATCCAACGCTTTCAGGTAAGCATAACAAATAAGCTCTGCATCACTTCCCCTTTTTAAGAATTTTTCCGTTGAACTATACTTCTTTTTTTTCTTGAGGTAATTAAAAAAGAACTGTGCGTTGCTTTTACCTTCGAACTTCCAACTCAGTGCATTGATAATACTTACTTTCACATCGATTGTCTGATTTTCATCACATAAAAAAGCACAAAGATCATTGTTCAATATTCCTTTTGCATTCATGGCTTGCTGAACGACATTATGATCTTTATATGCTTTACTGAAATCTGTAGACGTCAGAGGCGAATCAGCCCATACGTTTTGGCAAAACGCCATTAGGCTAATAAAAAATAAAAGGAAAGTTTTTCTCATACCTCCTAAATTAAGGAAATAGCACAAAATTGTTCCTTGAGAAAGAAAATTTTATTTTACTACAAACAATTTGATTTCTTCATACACGGATTGACCCGGAATATTAACGTAGAGCACATAATAATCATTTTGTTTGTCAATCACAGAATATATGTACTTATCGCCTTTAACACTGTATTTAGATCGAATTTCATTATTGCTGTTCACATAAGTCAATTCAAAATCGGTATCGTTGATCCACTCATAAGTCAAGTTAGATTCCGTGTTGTTATGAAAAATGTCTTTCCATTGATTTTTCTTGACTTGAACATGAGTCACTTCGCCATTAATTTCGAAATAGGAGAACTTTGATTGTTTTTTAAATTCCTCCAACTCTGCTTTTGACAAATTCGATTTAGGATGAGAAGTGCTTCTATTTACTTCTTCTCTTGAGGGGTCCATGCGATCAAGAAGTGCACGGAATTCGACACAATTTCTTTGCAATCGATAATAAATCTGGTTTCCGACCTCTTCGTATTTACTTTCCGGATATCTTCTTAGATAAGGGAAGAGTTTAACCTCATAAAGTTGATCCAACTTTAAGGAATCGTTATCGATGTGATTGATGGTTTCTAAATAATGACACAACTGATAAGTTAAAGAATCGACTTCTACAGTCGATTGTGCTTTGGCTGTTAAGCCAAAAAAACTGAGCAGGATAAGTAATAAATTTTTCATTTTTCACAGAATTAGTTAATAACCTCGGATGTTCGCATTGCGTTAAATTTATCCCTAAGGTTAATGGTTATACTAGCTAATTCAGTTACATTCATTTACGATTCAACCGATGTAACACTTTCCTTTTTAAAATATCTAAGTTTAGTTTAACTTACGTAGATGCACGATCATCCATCAGTGTATCGTAAAGGATAATATTAATTTATGAAACTTAGCCTCAATAATCAAAGTTTATTCAATGAGTTCAAGTGAAATCAGTAATATTTTCAGTCAAAGTATGGTATTTACTTGTAAACCGTTTTTTAGAAGTTCAATTTTTTGGTTAATTATCTAAAATTCTTTGATATAGTAGATAGTTTTCCTCGTCGAAGCACACAAAAAATACGGTTGCTATCTCAGTTGGATAAAAGTTTTGAACGGTACTTATGGCGATTTCAGCGGCAAGATTTTTAGGGAATCCGTAGATTCCTGTACTTATGTTGGGAAACGCAACTGTTTTAAAGCCATTTTCATCCGCTAGACGTAAGGAGTTTACATAGCAAGATCTTAGTAATTCTTCCTCTCCCTGTTTTCCTCCGTGCCAAACTGGACCAACAGTGTGAATAACGGCTTTGGCTTTCATGTTTCCAGCAGAAGTAATAACCGCTTCACCCGTTGGACATCCTCCTTGCTTTTCTCGTATCACTGCGCATTCCTCATCAATGGCAGGACCTCCAGCTCGGTGTATTGCGCCGTCAACGCCACCTCCTCCTATAAGCTGAGTATTGGCAGCATTTACAATGGCGTCTACCTCAAGCTTGGTAATGTCTTCCCGAATCAATTTAATCGTCATTTTGTGCATGTTAAGATATTTCTTGCAATTAATTTATTCCTGCAAATGTATTTTTATCAATTTGCACCATTGAACATATCCAGTTCCATTTAAATGAAGTCCGTCACCACAATCAAATTTTTGGTTTAAATCATTACCTACGGCAAAATGTGGATATAGATCGATATACTGGATATCCGCTTGGGTGCAATAATCCTTCAGCTTACTATTAAGTTTTAATATATCAGGAGAAACCCTTTCATTTGTACCGTATTTGTACCATGAACAAGGTAAAAGTGATTGAACAAAAATCTTTGTCGCTGAACTTTCTTTACGAATGGTTTTGATGATCTTTTTATAATTTTCAAACGTTTCTTCAATCGCGAATCCTTCCAATAGGTCATTGACACCAATTTCAATAAAAACTTTGGAAGGTTTGCTTTCAGTTATTTCTTTGATGCGCTTGAGTACGCCCAAAGTTATGTCTCCATTTATACCCCTATTTTTAAGGTTCTGATCAGAAAACATTTCGTGCCATTCGAAATTATTCGTAAGTGAATTACCCAGCATTATAATTTCGTTGCTGTCATTGGGTAAATGCCGAAAAACATTATCCCTTGCGAAGACAAAAGTGATAGAATCCATACGTTGAGCCATTGGTATCACATTATTTTCAACATTTAATTTAGTGTAGATCTTGTATCCAGCATAGACGGCAAAAACGAAATTTAACAGTAGTGAAACGAATAATATCATTTTTACATTCTTTTTAAAAGCATTCATACGTTTCAATTTGGAACCATTAGATAAGAGTAAAGTTAACTTATTTCTAAGCAAACAATATTGGAACCTTTTGAAATTATCTTTTTCTAAAAGTTAAATAATCTATGCCACCATTTCCACCACTTACATCCTTAAGTTCAATTTTGGTGGTATTGAATACTTGGATATCCCAATCGTCAGATAACTCATCGAAATCATTACCTAAACTGAATGCAAGTACCAAATCCAAATCGACAGGACTGTCGTCATCCGAACTATGTTCAACATTCCAGCTGCCTTCGTAATTCTCGTTCCCACGTTCAGCTGTAAGTTTCCCATTAGATGAAAATGTAAAGATGAAACCGGAAAAATGATACGTTTCATCGGTGCCTGAATCGATGTAGGAAGAAATTTCCCAAGTTCCTGTTTTCAGAATCATGGAAACTTGAGTAGGGCTAGCTGAGCTACTGCTTGCAGGTTGTGGAGTTTCCTCTTTTTTACAGGCGTGAAAGACTAAAATTAGCGTAAAAATTATAGTCGAAATTGCTAGATGAAAAATTTTTCTCATGACTCAAGTATTTGAACATAAAGTAGTTCATAATCAGTCATTTTTTTAAAAAAAATCAACGAAATAATTCCAATTATGTCTGAATAACAAATTCTAGTAAGTGTAAGAATTTATCCCAATTCGTAAAGTAAAATGATGTTAGTGATGTACAAACCAAGAATAATCATGGTATCCCAAGACATGAAAATGCGCTTTACTTTTTGAGGGAAAATAAACCCTATAATAACCGTTGCCGACATAAGGAGTACAAAAAATACAGAAAGCATGTTGATGTCTGAGGCATCCTTCAGAAGATGGCCTTTTGTGTAGAAAACGTCGTCCAAGAAAAGGATAAAAACGTTGAAAATATTACTCCCTAAAAGATTGCCGACTGCCAGGTCTGTTTTACCCATACGCGCAGCGGCGATTGAGACGGCGAGTTCTGGGAGCGAGGTAGAAAAGGCCAGGAATAGTGTGCCGACAAATGATTTGCCCAGACCTGTTTGATTTGTTAATTCTTCAGCGAAATAGGGAAGAACCAGCGCAGCAACGATAATAATAAATGCAAAAAGTGAATAATATAGAATTGTCTCTTTTAAGCTTGGTTTGTTTAACTCCTCGATTTGTTCAAGTATTTGGTTAGGATGCGTTTTTTGGTAGGAATACAAAGTGCGTATCGCAACGAAGTAAATGATTCCAAATCCGAGACTTGTCAATCCAACAGATGGAAGGATAATGATATCGGCATTCAAAAAAAGTCCTAGGCCAACCATACAGATGAGGATAATACCCAATGCCGCAGCGAGTACGTTGTTCTGAGATATATTGTTGAAAAGCGGTTTATCTTTGGGTGTAAAAACATCCATTACGGACAAAATTGCAAGATTAAGCGCACAACTACCCAGAATATCTCCAACGGCCAAATCTGCTGATTGAATAAAACTAGAAGAACTTATACCAACCATTAGTTCAGGAAGAGAGGTGACGGCTGACATCAATATCAAGCCTATCCACGCTTGACCTAAACCTGTAAGCACCCCCAAACGGTCACCATAAGTGGATAATTTTTTCCCTGCGAAAAAAATGATCATTCCACAAATTAAAAAACCGAATAAATTAAGCATTGTGCACTCTTTACAACCTTTAAGTTAAAAAATATTCCTACATAAGAAAACCATTCTGGGATGCGATCGGAGCAGGAATGTTGTCATCATCGATCATTTCGCGAAGGTCTATTTCAATTGTTCTAGAAATAGAAGATATGGGTACATCATTGTACGTTCCTTCGAATGGATTTTCTGAGTAATCTCCAATTTTTTCCATCAGAAAGAAAATCCAAATGATAAGTCCTGAAATAATTGGACTGAACCAGAAAATGTACGGTTTTGAGTCTTTAACGGCGTCAAGAAGTCCGAATGGAACAAAAATACAAAACACCACAGCCAGCCATAAGGCAGTGGATGCGTATTGTCTTGGAAATGGAAAATTCTTAATTCGTTCACACTTACCTTGATCGGCATAAAAACTTGTGATCAAATGATGAAATTCCATATGCCTGAAATCTTCAAAATAAGATTGATTTCTAAGGGTCTGGAGGCGTTGGGACTGAGTCTTCAAGATTTGAACGGCTATGTTAGCATTTCCTTTTAGCGCCTGTATTTCTTCTGCACTAAGATAGTGAGTCAATTCGGCGTCTAACTTTTCGTAATATTCTTCACAAATATTTGGATTCAATGAGTTCAAACGTTCTTGAACATGCTCCCAGGGTCTGCTCAATCTCAATTGATATCGCAATGCCGTTAACCAAGCGATATGTCTGTAAATCAATTCTTTTTGAATGTCTTCAGTTTCCTCCCCATTAACGAAAGAGACAACCGCAGCACCAAAAGTTCGACTGTTATTGACAATACTTCCCCAAATTTTTCTTGCTTCCCAGGTCCTGTCGTAAGAACTGTTATTTTTAAAACCTAAATAGAATGCAACTGCAATACCAATAACGCTGATCGGTTGCCATGGTAGCGCTAAGGAAAATCCCGTAAAATAAGAAATCGTACAAATGACGGCTGAGTATATCCATCCGAAGATAAAAGGCTTTTTTGACCAATTAAAGGTCATCCAAAAACCGTAATTACGATTGATGTACATGCTTTTTCAATTAGTGAGTTTTCACACTAAAGATAAGTAATTACGAGTTAGCAATGGAAAATGCAATTTTGGTAAAGATTTTACCTATCAAACATGTTGGTCAATCAATATAGGGTTTCCATCCGGATCAACAATGACAAGTGCAGCAGGGCCCGAAGTGGTTTCATCGGCCTCTGTTTCCATCTTAATGTTATTCTTTTTGAGATGTTGTTGGATGGTTCTGACGTCATCAAAATTCTCTAAGTTGTGGGCATTTTCATCCCATCCGGGGTTAAATGTCAAAATGTTCTTTGGAAACATTCCTTGAAAAATGCCGATCAATGCATTTCCGTTTTTTAAAATGAGATAGTTTTTATTTATATCGCCTGCGAATACTTTGAATCCCAATTTCTCATAAAATTCTTTGGAAGTATGAATATCCTTTACGTTCAAGCTGATGGAAAATGCGCCCAGTTGCATAATATTTTTTTTACGCAATACTAAGAATTATTGTGAACAAATTCCACCTTTGTTTCTTAGGTAATGAATGAATATTCGATCAGGATAATTTGTTGGCTAATCAACCTTAAGTCTTCGTTTCGTTAACCTCCAGGACACCCCGGTACTAATAAAATATTCTTCGGTTAAGTCATTTTTATGGTAACCTCCAAATAAGTCTAACTGAAAATTATTGTTTATAAGAAAAGCAAATCCAGTGTCAAAACGGGTATTAAAATCATCGTTAGTTAGAAAACCATAGTTTTCAATAAACACACTCCATTTTTTGGCAATAGAATAACTATAGTTTAGTACATATCTACCAGTCGGGTGTGCGTTTTCTCCGTTATAGGTCAATCCAAAATTCGTATTCAAGGAATTTTTTGAATTTATATCCCAATGGGCCACAAAAATCATATCAGGGGCTAAATAATTGTTCCCAAATGCCTTCGATACTCCAGGGAATTTTAACCGCATCTGAAAACATGTCGAAGGAATAATTCCACTTTGGTCGCTGAAATTAACACGAAAACCTGCATGCAAAGCACTGATTCCTTCGGATATAAGCTTGTCATTATTAACTTGATAAAACCTCATTTGTTCTTCAACCACTGCACTTAACTCAACGTGTTCCGTAATCCCAAAGCGTATAACATTATTATTGATCCATCTTTTATCTTCGATTGATTGAAACTTAATGGAATTTAAATCAATACCCTGCTGAAGCTGAAGTACATTTTTTCCAACAGTAAAAGCTCCAATCCCTTGTCCGGGACGCCCACTACGAATTTGTTCACTGAATTGTGCAAAAATGCTATCAGAAAAAACAAGTAGGCAAAGTAGGAAGATTAAGTTCTTTATCATCATTACAGAATTAAATTAAAAATAATAAATAACACGATAAAACATAAATAGACTACGTATAATATGTCGAATGTTCAAATCAATATTTGTTCGAAAAAACCACCGATTTCAGCATTTGGATCTACAAAATGAATTTCGTAGATCCAATGTCTTTCGTTGCCAAATTGATCTTTCTTGCTCATGGGGAAGGTATTTTCTGGATGTATATAATTGATCCTTTCTTCTCCAATTATTTTTTCGTGGGGAAAATTCCCGATCAAATGACCACAATGCTCGTTGCCATAATCCCAGCTATATTTTTTTGCCAGTTGATTAGTGTATTCATAAAACTCAGCGCCCGTAATGGTATCTTTATGGTCGAGGTAAAATGCTCTCCCTTCTTGCCAGGCAGCCTCCACATCATTCTTCAGTTTAGATTTATATGGATCATTACCCACGATGTAAGTTCGTCCAATATCTGCTTCCCACTCTTCGAACACGGGACCAAAATCGAAGAAAACGATGTCGTCTTCTTTTAGGGTAAGTATCGGTGGGTTTTCACGATAAGGAAGCAAAGTGTTGCGTCCTGAACGAACAATTCTTTTATGCCAGTATTTTTGAATGGAAAATAGTTCTTTCGCAAGATCGTAAACCTCAGAATTGAGTTCTTTTTCCGTTTTTCCGGCTTGAACAAGTCCACGTTTTTCGATCTCATCAAAGAGTTCAATTGCCTGTTTTTCGGCTTTAATCAATTCTTGAAGTTCTTTGGTCACTTGATAAAATTTGGATGAAATTAAAGCAAATTCTACAGATTGGTGAATTTTTCTATTCAGGAACTTCTTGTTTTATTTCAAAATTTTCTTTTCCGCCTCCAAAATGTTTTCTATTCCCGTAATTAATGCATCGGGATTAAAGGAAATACTGGTGATTCCGTTTTCAACCAAGAACTGCGCATATTCAGGGTAATCACTGGGTGCTTGACCGCACAAGCCCGTTGGTGTATTCGTTTTTTTAGCTTTTTCAAGAGTCATTTTTATCAATTGCATTACTGCCGGGTCAAAAGGGGAGAATTGATTGCTTAATAATTCTGAATCTCTATCGATACCTAGCGTAAGTTGTGTTAAGTCGTTCGATCCAATGGAAAAACCATCAAAATGTTCGGCAAATTCTTCAGCCAGAAGTGCGTTACTGGGAATTTCAACCATCATATATAACTCGAGACCATTTTCACCTCGTTTCAATCCATTATTGACCATTACTTCAATAACATCTTTGGCTTCTTGAGTTGTTCTACAAAAAGGGATCATCAACTTAACATTAGTAAGCCCCATATCGTCGCGGACTATTTTCATTGCTTCACATTCTAATCGGAAAGCTTCCAAAAATAGGGGATGAGCATATCGTGAAGCTCCTCTAAAACCGATCATCGGATTTTCTTCTTTGGGCTCAAAGAAAGATCCCCCCAATAAATTGGCATATTCGTTCGATTTGAAATCGCTCATACGAACGATTACATCTTTAGGATAGAATGCTACCGCCATTTTTGCAGTCGCTTCAGCCAGTTTCTGAACGAAATAACTTTCCTTGGTAGGAAAAGTGGCGGTAAGCTTTTCTATTTCACCCCGTACTGTATGATCCGTTACTTTTTCAAAATCCACAAGTGCCATAGGATGAATGCCAATTGCGTTACTAATAATGAATTCCATGCGCATTAATCCTACACCATCATTTGGCAACTGCGCATAGCTGAAAGCTTGATCCGGGTGTGCTAAAATGAACATCACCTTGGTTTTAGGTTTGGAAATTTTTGAAATATCAATCTCATGTTCCTCCCAAGATAATTGTCCCTCATATATAAATCCAGTTGTCCCTTCAACGGTTGAAACTGTCAGCGTTTGTCCATCGGTAATAAGCTCAGTTGCATTTCCAGTTCCTACCACTGCTATTGCCCCTAATTCTCTTGCAACAATGGCTGCATGTGAAGTTCTTCCTCCTTGATCTGTGATTACTGCCAATGCTTTTTTAAGAATAGGGTCCCAATCAGGATCAGTATGTCCTGTTACTAATATATCACCTTTATTCAATTTGTCAATGTCCGAGGCTGAATGCAATATGCGAGCTTTTCCTGATACAATCTTACGACCAATGCCTGCACCCTGTGTAATAAGTTTACCTTTTGTTAAATTCGTATACTGCTTGAATATTGTATAAGAACTCTGACTATGAACAGTTTCAGGTCGTGCTTGTACAATATATAATTTTCCATCCACACCATCTTTAGCCCATTCAATATCCATATGACGCCCGTAATGATTTTCAATAAGAATGGCAGCTTTTGTAAGTATTTTAATTTCATCGTCATTTAATACAAATTCTTGCTGCTTATCTTTTGGCGTTTTTATGTTTTCTATTGCGTCTTCAGGTCGACTTAATTCTTTCTCAGAGTTGGGAGCAAATACCATTGTTTTTAATTTACTCCCCAATTTTTTAGAAAATATAGGCTGCCTTACCTGGTCAAGTAATGTTTTAAAGACCATAAATTCGTCGGTGTTCACAGCTCCTTGTACCACATTTTCGCCTAATCCCCATGCTCCAGAGATGAGAACAACGTTTTCGAACCCAGAATCAGGATCTAGGGTGAACATCACTCCTGAACAAGCTAAGTCAGATCTTATCATCATTTGTACTCCAATAGAAAGAGATACTTTCATATGTTCAAAACCATGATCCACACGATACTTTATGGCACGATTGGTAAATAATGACGCGTAACAACGGTGACAAGCTAAAATTAAATTTTCTTCACCTTTTACATTCAAAAAAGTCTCTTGTTGACCAGCAAAACTAGCTGTAGGTAGATCCTCTGCAGTTGCACTACTTCGAACCGCAAATGATTTATCTTCACCAGAATCAGCTTTTAAGCGTTGATAAGATAGAAGGATTTCGTTTTTTAAATCTGATGGAAATTCTGCTTGTAAAATAAGCTCACGTGCTTTTCTTCCAATCTCCGACAAATTAGAGAATTCAATTGTGTCAAGCTCATTCAAAATTGAGGTTAACTTATTTTCAATACCATTAAAGGCTAAAAATTGTCGATAAGCATACGATGTGACGGCAAAACCATTAGGGACAAGAATACCCTTTGAAGATAATGTAGCATACATTTCTCCTAGGGATGCATTTTTCCCACCAACAATGGGAACGTCTTCAATACCTATTTTTTCAAATGGGATGATTAAATTCATGGTTAGGTAATTTGAGAACCCTTACCATAACTGAATTAACATTCATGACAAGAGAACTTGTTTACCCTAAGATATGAATTGAAATTTAAGAAATCTAATATAAAGTGTTTTTTGCTCTGAAATACAGCCTCATAGGATGTCAGATTTTATCGAAAAAAATGTGCATCGGAGTGAAGTAATGTTCTTTCCACCCTTCCTCGTATTGCGATTGCCCTTCTGGAATATTTTCATGAATTAAATTGAGTTCAGTTCCTTCATTTTTAACAATAAATTGAATGGTCAATAAAGAATCAGGATCTTTATCCAAGAATTCAGAAGTGCGCCATGATTGTACAATTTTTTGATTAGGAATAAGTTCCAAATTTTCACCTTCAATGTATCCATCCCAAGCAGTGAATTTTCCTCCGACCACGTCTGAACACATCGCCTCTCCACCGGTCATTTTTGTATGTGCTTCACTATTCAACCATGCCTCGTACAAGGCTGATGCTGGAACCTTAAAAAATTCTTTGAGTATTATATTATTTTTCATTCTAGTAGTTAGTTTCTGCAACTTGATTTAAAAAGTTGCTCATTTGAATCGTAATTTAGGTATAATTTAATTATAGCGAATTTTGAAATCGTTAAATGTTAACTTCTGATCTTTATGGGATGTCTTGCAAGAAGAATTGAAGAGTCTGTACCATATCTAAA
>JBFHIN010000016.1:0-14065 GCA_041596415.1 Crocinitomicaceae bacterium
CCTAAACTGTATTTCTCACGACCTGTAACAGAAGGCTCGCCGTAATCGATCACAATTTCTGCTGGCATAACATCCAATGATCGCTTGATTAGTTCATTCGCCTTTTTCTTGTAGGCAGCAATCTTTTGATCAGATCCTTTGATATTTTTAGCTATTTCCTCAGCTTGAGCTGCCTGACCATTTGCTTTCAACATTTTAATGTTTTCATTGGCATTTGCGAGACGGCGTGTTTCATTTTCTGCCTTTCTCAAGAAGTAATCGGCCAAGGTTGCAAAATGAAGACGATATTGCGTGGTGTGTCTACGGGTATAGTAATCTGTTAGCACCTTCGGATTATTCATCGCTCCGTATTCGTAGTTCTTCATCAGATTTTCGTACATCTTCTCCACATCAAGACGCTCACCTTTATCGCTTAATGGACTTAACACGAATGCCATACCACTTTGTTTAACATAACCGTTCTGATACAAGGCAATTGAAACATCAGAACCTCCAGGGCTAGAGAAATAAATACCTCTTTTCCAGTCGTTATTGGCAATAACATCCAGCATCATTACTTGCTCACGCGTTATCCCACGAGCGTCGAACTCAAAGCGAATCTGATCAACACATTCCTTTTTCTGTGCTTCAGTGATCACACCAGATTTTACGGCATTGACTTTATTTACATCAAGGACGAAACCTGCACTTGGGAAAACACGTACCAATCGGCTTGCATTGAATGCTACTAAGTTGTCATCGTTACGAACAAACTCCATTGCTTCTTTAAGATTAGTGACATCCCAAGCTTTCTCAAAGTCAATCATCATGTTTTGGAATTGCTGCCCTTGGCTTTCGCCCATTTTCAGAACTCCATTTTGTAGACCTGACAACAATTCAAACGCCGCTAAATATTTATTGTAAATATCTTCAATTACCGTCGCACCAACTTTAGTAGTCAAGTTACGCTTCAACAACTCAATACGTTGCATCGCAGATGTTTGATCCGTTGTAACACCACCTAACATAGATGCAGATTGTACTTGAAGTGTTTCCAATGCTTGAGCAACCTCTTTAGGCGCTGTTTTTACACGCAGCTCAATTATCTTTTTAACGGTAGCTTCATCAGCATTCAAATAGAATAACTCAAACAAATTAGAGAAGATCACCTGATCGGTATATCCGGCATACATCAACGTTTGATCCTCCGTAAATTTGATCGGCAGCGGATCAGAATCGTAAGCCTTCATTTTCATTTGTTCGGTGTACCAATCTGTTTGCATTAACGAAAGGTTACACACACGAACATCCGTTCGTTTGCCTTCCACTTCTTGCATATACCATAATGGGAAAGTATCGTTATCACCATTAGTGAAAATTATACCGTTTGGACCGCACGACTCCAAATAGTTCATTGCCAAGTCACGAGCTGAAGTTTTAAGACTTCTGTCATGATCATCCCAACCTTGCATTCCCATAATAAGTGGAGCAAATAAGCCCAATAAAATAGCAACTGTCGCTCCTTGAACCTCCTTCTTCAATACTTTTCTGAGACCCATCATTAGCGCTATGAGCACAACTGACACTCCCGCAATGAACAACCAAGAAAGCGTATTAGGTAAAGAAACCTCGCTACCCATATCGCTGATCAGGAACAACAATAATCCGGCACCACTCACTAATAAAAGACGTTTTATATCCTTACGCGTAAATCGCAAATAAGCATCATAAAGTGCATAAACGCCAATACCTATCCAAAAAGCGAAGAAATAGAACGATCCTGCGTAAGCATAATCTCTTTCTCGCGGCTCCATTGGTTTTTGATTTAAGTATACAACGATGGCCAAACCAGTAAATAAGAAGGCCAAAAACAACACAAAGGCGTCTTTCGGTGCTCGGTAAAAATGAAAGAACAATCCAATTAATCCGAGAATTAATGGTAGGAAAAAGAATCGATTGTACGATGGATTTTCAACCGTGTAATATGGCGCCAGATCGTATTGATTACCAAGGCGTGCATTATCAATTACAGGAATTCCCGAAATCCAATTACCGCGCATTGCATCACCGTGACCTTGAATATCGTTTTGACGTCCTGCGAAGTTCCACATGAAATAACGGATATACATCCAATTCACTTGGTAACGCATGAAGTAGGTCATGTTTTCACCAAAAGTCGGTAAACGCTTTCCGTCTTTTCCTTTTTCTGTTCCCGTTCCATCGTTAGCATCGTATCCCGACCATTTTTCATAGCCATTTATACGCGCAGCTTCCTGTCCCCAATACATTCTCGGGAAAAATGTTGTTTGGGAGTAGGTTGGAACACTATTCATACGTTCTGAAGCATTCGACTCGAAGTATTTTTCTTCAACTGAACCACCTTCTTTTTTAGCGAATTCATTGGCGGCATTCTCAAACTTGAATGCCTTTAACACCTTATCACCTTTCGTCACCACAAAACGACGCAAATAGAAGGGAGAACGGCTATCAAATAATGAAGGATCATTTTCCTGTGAATTCCAGTGAGGTCCAAACAATAATGGCGCTGAACCATATTGCTCCCTTTTCAAATAGGCGTGTAGCGTTACCAAGTTTTCCGGATCATTCTCATCCAAAGGCGTGTTTGCATTGGAACGAATCACGATTACTGCAAAAGATCCGTACCCTATCAACAAAAGGATCAATCCCATGGTTGCATTGTAAAGAATCGAGTTCCCTTTTTTGCGTGCATAACGAATCAACCAAATGCAAGCTGCGATAAGTAGGGCAAAGAAGAAAATGGTACCGGAATAAAAAGGTAAGCCCATGGCATTTACAAAAGCAACTTCGAACGAGGAAGCAAGGGAAATAGATCCTGGAATTACACCTTCCTGGATGAATCCTAAAATGACAATGGAAAGAACACCTGTTAAAACAATACCTTTTAAGTCAACTTTCTCTTTAAATCTGAAATAAATGACAAAACTTATCGCCGGCACAACCAAGATTCCCAATAAATGGACCCCTATGGCCAATCCTAACAAGAACATGATCAGCAATAACCAACGGTTCGGTGCATATTCTGCTGACAAGGTCCCATCCTGAACATGGATCATTTCTTCATCCCACTTCAAGATTGCCCAAAAAATAGCGGCTGTAAATAATGATGACATCGCATATACCTCACCCTCAACAGCAGAGAACCAAAATGATTCTGAGAAAGTATAGGCCAAAGAACCGATGGTGGCACTACCTAATATGGCTACGATATCGCCGTTCGTTAAGCTCGTTTTATCTCTCAAAGCGATCTTTTTCAGCAACAACGAAATTGACCAAAACATGAAAAGTATAGTTAATGAACTCGAAATTGCCGACAAGCGATTGATCCATACAGCAACGTTTTCAGGATCAGCAAAGAAAGAGAATAACCTTCCTAAAACCATAAAGAGTGGAGCTCCCGGAGGGTGACCAACTTCCAGTTTATATGCCGCTGTTATATATTCACCACAGTCCCATAAACTAACAGTATCTTCAATAGTAATGAAGTATACAGCCGTAGCAATGAGAAAAACTAACCATCCAAGATATCGGTTCCATTTGGTAAAATTCATCTTTTTCTATTTAGTAATTAATTGCTCTTTGAGCTTTTATTTCAGCTTCTTAGTTGAAGTGCGCTGCGAATTTAAAAATATATCACAAGGATTAAGTCCTTAAAGCGTGAAAAAATGCAAAAACATTCCCTTCTACTTCTTTCAAAATTTTTCAAAAAAAAATCCCTTTTTCTTTTGAAATTAATTTTTGTTCTTAACTTTGCAACCCGCAACTGACCCATGGTGTAACTGGCAACACGTCTGATTTTGGTTCAGAAGAGTCTAGGTTCGAGCCCTAGTGGGTCAACAAAAAAAGCTTCTCCTTCAAGAGAAGCTTTTTCTTTTTCTATCTAAAGACAAATGTAAGTTGCACCATCTCTTCTCCTCTACCCTACACTGTAAACGGAAAATATTAAAAGTTGCTTTAAAAGGATTTGACATTTTTCTCTATTATCTTTGAGGACATTATTTAGTTATGAGCGAAAAAAGAACTACCATCGATCAGCTGGGAGAATTTGGTTTAATAGACCATTTGACGAGCAATTTTAAATTATCACAAAAAACTTCCCTAAAAGGAATTGGTGACGATGCTGCGGTTTTGGCAAGTAGCTCTGACGAAGTCACTATCGTTTCAACGGATATGTTGGTGGAAGGAATTCATTTCAACTTGATGTACATGCCGTTAAAACACCTCGGATACAAATCAGTAGCCGTTAATGTTTCAGATATTTGCGCCATGAACGCAGAACCTCAGCAAATTACTGTTTCTCTTGCCTTTTCAAGTCGTTTTCCTTTGGAGGCGATCGAAGAGTTATACGAAGGAATTGCAGCGGCCTGCCAACGATACAACGTTGATCTTATTGGTGGCGACACTACCTCTTCCGTTAGTGGACTGACCATTTCAATTACAGCAATTGGAAAGGCAAAAAAAGAAGATGTCACCTACAGAAGCGGAGCCAAAGAGCATGATTTATTGGTGGTTTCAGGCGATCTAGGCGCAGCATTTATGGGTTTGCAAGTGTTAGAAAGAGAAAAAGAAGTTTTTAAAGCGAATCCGAACATACAGCCTGACTTGGAAGGGCACGATTACATCATTGAACGTCAATTAAAACCCGAGGCTCGCGTCGACATTGTGAAGTTTTTAAAGGAACTCGATGTGTTACCAACTTCCATGATCGATATTTCCGATGGTTTAGCATCAGAAATCTTCCACATCTGTAAAGCAAGTAAAGTTGGATGTCATATTTACGATGAAAAAATTCCCATAGATGCCAAAACCTCTATGACCGCTATCGATTTCAACATTGATCCGGTTACGAGCGCGTTGAATGGCGGTGAAGATTACGAGCTTTTATTTACAATCAAACAAGAGGATTACGACAAAATAAAAGGGAATCCTCACATGACTGTGATTGGCCATATCACAGATGAAAAAGACGGGAAATACTTTATCGATAAAAACGGATCAGCTATTGAATTAAGAGCTCAAGGCTGGGATCATTTCAAAGAACATTAAGCCCTACTTAGGTCCGCATCCTTTTTTATTTGTTGTTCTTGAACGATCAGTTTAAATGATCTACCCGAAAATTTCGATGCTGCCCAAGATTTTATATCAAAGAATTCAAGGGCAAGGTTTTCAAATTCATCTTCATGGAAGTCCTCCAGTTCCAGATGAAAACTCTCCCATAATTCCTGTTCTTCAATCAAATTTTCAGCCTTCAGCTGTTTTACTAGGAACTTAATAAATACACGCTCAAAAGGATACAAACGATTTCTATTCTTTAAGAATCGTTGCGTATTTTTAACTTCATAATGCAAGAGTTCTTTTTTACGAAGTTCAAGATGGATCAATAAATTCAAAATATGGGTAAACGCAAGAATGTCATCATTTTTATCCAATTCTGTGTTATTTAAAATCTCGTTCACATATTTCAAACTGAGTTGCAAATCGCCTTTAGCAAGGTAAACAGCAGCAATTTTAAATTGGATATATGCCAACCGCACCGGTGAGATCTTATCGCCATACTCTTTGATTCCTTTTTCAAACCAGGGCATTTTTTTATCGGCTAGGTCGTAATCACCTTGATTAGTTAACCAGCCCAATTCAATACTTGCTGTACTAGCAAAGCATTTGATCTTCAAATCCTCACTCATCGACTCTCCATATTTTTCAGGAAGTTGTTTTAATCGATCCAACACTTGTTGCGAATATGATTTAAGTCCAAGGCGCTCCGAAACATATATGGTATTCGTTAACAATGAGAAGTAACTGTTCAAATTTTTAACAATCGCTTTTTCGTTTTCTTCAAATAAACGGCAATTATTTTCAAGCATCTCGAAGGAACGATCCAATTCTCCGATCGCATAGTAATAAGCACTCCTGATGTGATAAAACAAGTAATGATTTTCAAATCCGGATTCTTGCGGTATATTTTCAGGTAAATCTGTTAAAACTTCTCGGTAAGCCAATTTTTCTTGTTCTGATCTCGCTTTTCCTTTCCTAGAAAGATCATAGAATAAAGAACTTTTTATTTTCCACAATTGGGCATTTAATTTAAGCCAATCAAGATTTTGTATGTCCTGTTCATACAATGCGTCCAACTCCTTTTTATCTAAAACTTTGTTATAACCTTGATTTTCGAGCAGTTTCTTTTGTCTTTTCTGAATATCTACCAGGATTGCAAATTTTTCAAGTTTGATCGCCAACTTCTCAGCGCTTCTAAGTTGCCTTACAGCTTGGTCATACAATGATTTATTAAAGAGAATATCAGCGCCATGCAACATCTTGTTCAATTGCGCTTCTTCGGAAGTAGCCAAGTAGTAAGCGTCGAGCGCCCCCAAAATATGATCGTACAAGCGTTTTTTAGTGATCGAAAAACGATTCACCAATGCTTCATCCTTAAATTCTTTGAGAACCAATTTTTCGTCATAGACTTCCATTCGGTCAATAAAGTCGAATAATCTGACATAATTATTCTCATCACCTATAGTATGACGAGAAGACATAAGTTTAAAATATCTTTTTTCTGATTTCGTCAATGACTTGATCAGCTCAAAAAGCGCATCTTTTACTTTGGTAGACATGTTTAATAATAGCTGTTATTTTATACGTTATATCAAGATAAAACAAAATAATACAGCTAGAATAACTATTCTTTGAAAGGTATAAATTATTGAGTTTTCTGTAAAATGGGGAAAACAAAAAAAAGCCCTTCAAAGGAAGGGCTTAAGTTATTGAGTTACAGTATTAATTCACTGTAGGTTTTTTCTTTGAATTTTCATCACGATCGTTATTTGGATCCGTGATTGAACCGTCGTCATTTACGGAGTTCACTGAAGAACCGTTCACCGTCGGCGCAGACCCATTTTCTGAACTGATGCCACCACCGGATGAAGTAGATCTCCATACAGGAACAGCTTCTTTTGTTGTGCTGTTCGGACTGATCGCTTGCTTTTCACAAGAAACGAACAATGTTCCCAAACCAACAACCAATATGACTACTATTCTTTTCATCCGATTTTAATTACTAACAAACTTAAACTATTAATTCTAATATTCCAAATTTTCTATTTGTATTTTGAGTGTAACGGTAGTTCCCTTGATTAAACCGTCTTTATCTGTAACTTGATGAGGACCAATCAACTCTATTTTCGTATTTGAAAGTTTCTTAAGTAGTTCAATTCTTTTTAGTGTGATCTCCGTTCCTTGCGACTTATGATCGCCTTCATAATTCTCTTTTTCTTTCATACTTTCCTCAATCCCGATACCATTATCTTCAATACGAATAACGAGCATGTCTTTGTCCATATAAACATCCACCTCTATACGTCCGAGTTTTGATTCATCCGGAAGAATGCCGTGAATGATACTATTTTCAATAAATGGTTGCAACATCATTGCAGGAATGATGATTTGTTCAGTATCGAGACCTGATTGTTGTTTTATTTCATAGGTAAAACGATCCTTGAAACGCATCGACTCTAGAGAAAGATAGAGCTCAAGTCGTTCAATTTCTTGCTGAAGAGAAACCAGATTGCCTTCCTCAGAGGAATCCAGGTTTTTACGAATCAGTTTTGCGAAATTGGTAAGAAAACGATTGGCTGATAGTCGATCCTGCGTATTGATAAAATATTGAATGGAATTCAATGAATTAAAGATGAAATGCCTATTCATACTGGCATTCAAAGATTTCTGCTCTAGTGTCAACAACCTCGATTTATATTCTAGTTTTTCTCTTTCATTTTGTTCTCTTTCCCGCAATAAGCGAAAACGGAAGACAGCAAAAATGGAATAAATGACCACGAACGTAACAATCAAAATAAACCACCAGGTCTTGTAAAAAGCTTGTTTCACTGTGAAGGCAAAAGCCAGCTCCTGTGATCTTTTCCCACGCACATCTACACAGCGCACACGCAAACGATAATCTCCTGCGGCAAGCCCATTATAAGAAACGCTTGAGTTCACCGTCAGCGGTGACCAACCATTCTCCAAGCCCTCCAACCAATACTGAAATTTCAATCCTGGATGATTAGCTAGTGAAATTCCATCCAGATCGATAGTTAAATTATTTCTATTATACGGTAGTTTTAATGAATTCGGGAATCCATGAACATCAATACCTTTTGCATATTTCTTGAAATCTAGTGTTTGAAAGTTGACCAGAATGGATTTTAAGGTGATCTTAGGAGCTGAGAATCCTGAAAGCACCTGATTAGGACGATAGGTCACAAGACCAAACGCGGTTCCAAACCACAAATTTCCCTTACGATCAACATAACCCGAGTTGATATTAGTTTCCAAATTTACTACCCCTTCTCCGATACCAAAGTTTATGACTTCACGAGCGAGCTCCGAGGGTTCATTGATCAAAAAAAGTCCGTTATTGGTTCCGACAAACAACTTATGGTTGGTATACGTAAGGAAATTAATGAAATTAGAAGCCGGCACAGCAGAAAATACCACCTGTTTGATGCGATCATCGATCACTTCAAATAGGCCTTCCTCAGTACCAACCCAAATTGATTTTTGATCGCTAGCAACTGAATAACATGTTTTTGAAAAATTTTTAAACTTGGTCACTTTACCTTTTTGATAAAAATACAAGCCCTTATCTGTGGCAAGAATAAGTTGAGACCTGAAAATGCACATATTACGAACGGTCCCAATGTCAGAACTGATGACTCTTGAGAATTTGCCCCCTTTATATTCAGAAACCCCATCGCTACCACCAATATAGAAATGAGAACTATTCAATCTTAAACCGCAAGCTATCTTATCACCGGGCAAGCCATTTTCAGCAAAAAAGACTTTCTTTTCTCCATTTTTTCCTATACTCACCAAACCGTATTCCGTCCCAAACCAATTTCGATCATCTACGTCCATGATCGAACACCAAACGGTATTATTATTGTCCAGATAAAATGGGGTGAAATTACCAGAAGGATCCTTTTTCATGATCCCTTTATCATAAGTTCCGATCCACAAATTCTTATCCTGATCTTCATTTACACAAAGAATCAAGTCGGAGGTTAACCCATCCGACTGACTGTAATAAACAAAGTTCTCACCGGGAAAGCGAAGCAATCCTTTTCCTTCGCTTCCCAACCAAATATTACCCTCAACATCTTCGAAAATGACACGGACGCTTTCCATGGGCAAGCCATTTTTAGCAGATAGAGTTAAATTAAGCTGCTGATTTTTAATGCGAAAAACACCATTACTCGAGTTTACCCATAGTGCGTTATTGCGATCTTTCACACAATTCCTCAACGCAACAGTAGAGTCAATTGCGCTAACTTTGATCACTTTTTGATCTCTTTCGCTGAATCGCACCAAACCATTTCTAAAAGTGGTCAGATAGATCTGATTGTTATAGTATTCGATTCCGGAAATATTATATTCCGACATTGCCTTAAGTGGGATGAAGGTTCGGGCGTCTTTGGTTTTTATCAATCCCCCTCGTGTTGCAAGGTATAGTATATCATCAATGACTTGAGCATCTCGAATACGCATGAAATCGTCATTGATCAGCGGAATGGATTGGAGTTTCCCATTTAGAATCTCAAACAAACCCGCACCGTTTGACATGATCAACAATTTATTGCGGTAAAACTGAATATCCGAAACAGCCGTCGTTTTATAATCCTTTGGAAAAGCCCATTTTGTAATCTTTCCTTTTTCCATTCTTGAAACACCCCCTTCATGACCTATCCAAAGAATATCGTCAATAAAAGTCAAAAAGGTAATTCGGTTATTCAACAAACCATTTTCCTTTGTAAAGGGAACAAAATCTTTACCATTGAATCGCGCTAGGCCTCCAAGCGTACCAACCCATAAATAGCCGATTTTATCTTGCGTTATAGCATTTACCTGCGATTGTGGAAGTCCCTCAGCTGTATTATATGTCAAAAAAGAATAACGCTGACTAAAAAGCGTATGGGTTATTAAAATGAATAGTACAATCAGGAATTTATGCATCAGGAATCTTTCAGCATTTTAACAAAATCAGCCACTCTGTTTCTTGCTACCGGAAGTCGTTGACCTGTCTTTAGTACTGCGAAGTGCCCGTCTTCATTAACATATTCTGCTAACAAATTCAGGTTGATAATATGTGACTTGTGAATGCGGTAAAATTTCGCTGGATCAAGCAGGCTTTCATAAATTTTCAATGTTCGCGTATCCAAATAACGAGTACCTTCTTTGAAATAAATAGTTGTACAATTGCCGCTTGCTTCTAAATGAGCGATAGAATCATCCTCGATAATTTTCAATCCCTTTGTATGGCTTATCGCAATTCTGTTGTTTGGCTTATTCCTCAGTAAGGTATCCGACAAATTTCTCAGCGACTTATAATAAGTACGGTAATTTTGAGGATCTTCGGAGAATGTTTTTTTAGTTTCTACTAATTTATGTACTGCAGTTTGAAGTTCATCTACGTCGATAGGTTTTAGTAAATAATACACCGCGCTGGCGTTAAATGCTCTGATCGCAAAATCTTTGAAAGCCGTTACGAACACCACTAAAAAATCCTTTTCTTCCAATTCTTCAAGCAATTCAAAACCTTCTGCCCCGGAAGGCATTCTAATATCTAAAAAGATCACATCGGGTTTAGATGATTCAATGATAGCTTTAGCTTGACTTTTTCGAGAAGCCTCTCCGATAACTTCAATTTCAGGACAGAATTCCTCTAATAACATAATGAGGTTTTTCCTTGCGAATTCCTCATCGTCAACAACAATGGCTCTCAATTTCATAATGTGTAGTTTTTAGCTGGTCAACGACCATAACCGAATATACAATATTAATAATTCAAAATAGCTTTTCGCGTTACCACTCAACTTTTAAGCGACTCATTTCACCTCCTTATTCTTACCAATCAGTCAACGCATGAACCACTTAAGGTGTTTTTTCTGAAAACGAACAAAACAGTTTTTAAATTGTACTTAGAAATAAAGATAAAGTTTATGATCGCGAACAATTACCTTAAGATTCAGTTAGGCTGGATTTTCAACGACAACGGAAACTGAGTGTTTCCGTTTTTTTATTACATCAATTTTTCCTTAAGAATTTCAAGTAAAATCTTTGGCTGTTCGATGTATGACATGTGTCCGGAATCAGCAATAGTGATCAAGGTCACACCCGTTTCAGCCACCTTTTCTTGCACAACTTCAATGGGGATCACTTTATCTTCCTTACCTTGAATCAATAGAAATTCATTGGGATGAGCAGCGACCAAATCACTGTTATCATCCCTGTTTCTCATAGCCAGCGCAGCATATGCAATAGCTACCGGATCCATTCCCTTTGCTTCAGTCTTTAATTTTTCAATTTCCAACGTGTATTTCTCTTGTTGAAAAAATAGTGAAGGAATTGCCTCATTGATGAATTTGTCTTTAGCCTTTAGAACAATTTCGGCTACACGAACACGGTCCTTTTTTCTTTCTTCTGAATCTTCCCAAAAGTTCGAATTCAACAGGATCACTTTTCCGCAATTTGGGTCCATACGCTTTAACAGAAGAGCCACGTAACCGCCCATCGAATGCCCAATCACATCAAATGATCCAACCGCTAGCTCTTGAAGTGAACTGCGAATACTTTGCGCCATGAAGTGCAAACTTGGAAAATCTGCATAATCTTCTAATGGCGACTGTCCATGACCAGGTAAATCAAACAGCAGACAACTACGATCTAGATCCTCAAGCTTTAAATAATCCCACATTGACAATGATTCAAGAAACCCATGCAGAAACACTACTGTCCTACCAGTACCAAATCGTTTGTAATGCAATCCGTTTTCCATTTTTTTTTATGCGTTCATTAGATCCTCAATCTCTTCAGCTTCCAAAGGAATTTCCTTCATCAAATTAAAAGGTGCGGAATCTTTCATAACAACCAAATCATCTTCAAGACGAATTCCCAAATTTTCTTCAGGAATATATATTCCCGGCTCACAGGTGAACACCATCCCGGCTTCAATTGGCAGATTCCACAAACCAACATCATGTGTATCCAAACCTAAAAAGTGTGAGGTACCATGCATGAAGTATTTTTTATACGCGGGCCAATCTGGGTTTTGATTTTTGATATCCGTCTGATCGATCAAACCGAGTTTTACGAGTTGATCCTGCATGATTAATCCAACTTCTTTATGGTAATCAACCATCATCGTTCCTGGAACTAGTAATTTCTCAGCTTCATTTTTAACATGTAAAACGGCATTGTATACTTGACGCTGGCGCTCTGTAAAACGACCATTCACTGGTATACAACGTGTCATATCAGAAGAATAATTTGAATATTCAGCACCCACATCAAGCAAAATAACATCGCCGCTCTGACATTGTTGGTTATTTTCAATATAATGAAGAACACATGCATTTTTACCGGAAGCAATAATGGGCGTGTAGGCAAACCCTCGAGACCTATTACGTAGGAATTCATGCGCAAGCTCAGCTTCAATTTCATATTCCCAAACACCAGGTTTTACAAATTGCAACAATCTTCTAAAACCTGATTCAGTGATCTTACATGCTTTTTGCATTAGATCCAACTCTATTTCCTCCTTTAGGGAACGTATCGCATGCATGATCGGCGCACTTTTACGTACCTGATGTGCGGGGTACTGCTGCTTTACTTTCTTTATAAATCTGTCTTCACGAGTTTCTACTTCGGTACTAGCGCGTAAATGCTCGTTTGTGTTAAGGTATATCGCATCCGCTTCAGCCATTAATTGTTTAAATATGGTCTCAAACTGATCCAACCAATACACAGTTTTTATCCCTGAAACCTCAAAAGCGCGATCTTTGGTCAATTTTTCGCCCTCCCAAATTGCAATCAAGTCACTTGTTTCTTTCAAGAAAAGCACTTCCCTATGTTTTTCCAGAGAAGCATCCGGAAATAGCACTAAAATACTTTCCTCCTGATCAACCCCTGATAAGTATAGTATGTCCCTATGTTGTTGAAAAGGCATTGTGCTATCCGCTGAAATAGGATAAATATCATTCGAATTAAATACTGCCAATGCATTGGACTTCATTTTAGAAGTAAACTTCGATCTGTTCTTTATATACAATTCCTTAGGAATAGCTTCGTATTTCATACTTGTAATTTTGGCTTTAAATGTAGAAAAAAAGCTTGATACTATTTTTTTTTACAAATGATTTAGTAGATCGTAAATAGATTACGACCTTCTCGCAGATCTTTGTTTCATAAATAATTGAGCTATGGAAAAAATGATCACCTTAAAAGAAGTATTTATTCTCGGACATTCTGATGAAATTACAATTAAAGGAAAAGTATTTCAAGGAAACTTGCAATATGATACACAAATGTTAATCAATACGACTCAACTAAATTTGTTGTTAAATGCCTTGCAAAAACAAAATCCGGATGTACTGGTTTGCGAATGTTTCGAAGAACATGTGTATGCAAACATGAGCAGCGCTTATTTCTTAAAATTATCCGAAATGCAGGAAGTACAAATCAGTGCAACTACGCTTGGAGAGGAACAAAAATTGATGCAGATAAGAGCTTAGTAGTATAGCATGTTGTTATAGAAGCAACCTTCAAGTAATTTTTTCGTATTTTCTTTGTAACTTTACTCGTTCTTAATTTGTTAAACAGAACAGAATACTGAAGCTTCGACTATGAAAAATTACAAAATTCTATTAGCTACCGGCATCATTGCAGGGTCTTTATTTTCATCTTGTATCAAACATGAAGTGATTCCTGCACCGGAACCAAAAGTGGATTTGTACGCCCATTTTGCAGGAGACATTAACGGAACACCTGTAGAATTCACAGAAAATGTTTTGGGTTATGCTAACCATACGTCTAAAGCAAAAATTCTTTTGCCTTCACCAAGTTTATCCAGTGCTGTTTACTACTCTGAAATGAAATCCGCAGAAACGTTGGTTTCCATAAAAGTTGGATTAGGAAGTGTTATGTGGGATGCATCTACAACTTCTGACCCGACTCTTTCGCTATTTAATAGTTTTCATTTGAACAATACAACACC
>JBFHIN010000017.1:0-13973 GCA_041596415.1 Crocinitomicaceae bacterium
ACCTGCGAACAACATCACAGGAATAGTCATGATCGCCTGAGCAAAAATGATAGGCATTACCCCACTTGCATTTACTTTAATCGGTAAGTAGTTTCTAGCACCTTGATCATCAACAGCTCTTGAGCCAACAACACGTTTTGCCGTATTAAATGGAATTTTACGTACACCTTGAACAATTAATACTGTTGCTAGAACCACCACCATGAAAGCAACGATTTCCAAAACAATTTTAATTAAGTTCCCAGATCCTACAGCAAATCCGAATTCAGCAGTGAAAGCTTCCGGTAAACGAGCAAGGATCCCTACTGTAATCAATAGTGATATACCATTCCCAATACCTTTGTCTGTAATTCTTTCACCCAACCATACTGCAAACATCGATCCTGCAATTAGAACCAAAATTGTCTGTGTCCACCAGAAAGTGGAAGCGTCAACCGGCATAGCACCTTTCGATTGTACATACAATGCGAGGTAACTAGGCGCTTGTAGCGCACAGATGATGATTGTTAAAATACGTGTGTAATTGTTGATTCGTTTTCTACCGGATTCTCCTTCATTTTGCATCTTTTGCACAGCAGGAACTGCCATTCCTAGAAGCTGCATGATAATAGACGCACTAATGTAAGGCATGATTCCAAGGGCCATAACAGAAGCATTTGTGAAACCTCCACCAGAGAATAGCGATAAAAGCGTTTCTAACGCATTTTGACCACCACTGGCTTGAGCATTCATAAGTGCCGTGTAGTTAACGCCTGGTAAGATGATGAAAGAGCCAATGCGGTAAACAAGGATCAAACTTAGTGTAAGAATGATCCTTTTACGAAGCTCTTCAACTTTCCAGATGTTTTTTATATTTTGTATAAAACGTTTCATTTTTCAGAAAATGTTGGCAAAGTTAATTAGATTTCTGAACAATTCCCACCATTTCCTTCAATCGATGCTTTCGCAGATGAAGAAAATTTATGAGCAGTGACATTAATCTTTGATTTCAACTCGCCTCTTCCTAAAACTTTCACTAGTTCATTTCTTGAAACAAGACCATTTTCACGTAATACTTCAGGAGTTATTTCTGTTACGTTCTTACGGTCGATCAATGATTGAATAATATCCAAATTGATCGCTTTGTATTCAACGCGATTGATGTTCTTAAAACCAAACTTAGGAACACGACGCTGTAATGGCATCTGACCTCCTTCAAATCCGATTTTAGTCTTGTAACCTGATCTTGACTTAGCTCCTTTGTGTCCACGTGTAGCAGTACCACCATGACCAGAACCCTGACCACGAGCAATTCTTTTTTCACGTTTAACAGAACCGTTTGCAGGTGTTAAATTATGTAAATTCATTTCAATTCGATTTATACGTTTTACTCTACAACCTCTAAAAGATGTTGTACTTTCTTAACCATACCAAGGATTTGTGGTGTTGCCTCTTTTTCAATAACTTGATTCAACTTTGAAAACCCTAACGCTTTAATCGTTGCTTTTTGATCAGCCGGACGTTTAATAGCGCTTCTAACTTGCTTAATTTTAATTGTAGCCATTTTGAATTCTATTAACCGTTAAACACTTTATCCATTGTAATTCCGCGCTGTTTTGCAATCGCAACCGCATCACGCATGCGCGACAATGCATCGATAGTTGCTTTTACAACGTTGTGAGGGTTTGAAGATCCTTGTGATTTCGCAAGTACATTATGTACACCAACGCTTTCCAATACAGCACGCATCGCACCTCCTGCGATTACTCCCGTACCATCTGAAGCAGGCTTAAGAAATACTTCCGCACCACCGAATTTACCTTTTTGAGCGTGAGGAACAGTTCCGCGTAGGATAGGAACTTTGATCAAGTTCTTTTTCGCATCGTCAATTCCTTTTGTAATTGCCTCTGTTACTTCCTTTGCTTTACCCAAACCGTGTCCAACGATACCATTTTCGTCACCAACTACCACGATAGCTGAGAAACTGAATGTACGTCCACCTTTTGTAACTTTCGTTACACGGTTAACAGCCACCAATTTGTCCTTTAACTCTATATCTGCAGATTTTACTCTATTCATTACTTGTGCTGCCATTTCCTAAAATTTTAATCCGCCTTCTCTTGCTGAGTCAGCCAATGATTTAACTCGACCATGATAAAGGTACCCGTTGCGATCAAACACAACACCTTCGATTCCGGCTTTTAATGCTTTTTCTGCAACTTCTTTCCCAATAACTGCTGCTTGTTCGATTTTTGTCTTCTTATCAACAGCTTTGTTCTTGTAAGATGAAGCAGATACTAAAGTTACTCCGTTCACATCATCTACTAATTGAGCGTAGATCTGTTTGTTACTACGGAAAACTGTAAGGCGTGGCAATTTAGAAGTACCAAATACTTTTTTTCTGATTCTTCTTTTAATTTTCGCTCTTCTGTTTAATTTACTGAATGCCATATCTCAATTATTATTTTTTACCTGCAGATTTACCAGCTTTTCTTCTAATCTCTTCGCCTAAGAAACGAATACCTTTTCCTTTGTATGGTTCAGGCTTACGTAGGGAACGAATTTTGGCAGCGACCTGGCCCAAAAGTTGTTTATCGTAAGACTCCAAAGTTACCAATGGTGCCTTACCCTTTTGAGTGTCTGCAGATACCTTAATTTCTTTAGGAATTTCGATAATCACAGCGTGAGAGAAACCTAGCGCTAATTCCAACTGTTGTCCAGTTGCTGTAGCACGGTAACCTACTCCAATGATCTCCATTTCCTTTTTGTACCCTTCCGATACACCTACTATCATGTTCTGCACCAAAGCACGGTATAAACCATGTTTTGCACGATGAGCAGGCGAATCTGATTCGCGGCTGAAAGTTATTGTGTTGTCCTCTATGTGTAATGTAACACAAGAATCTATATCTTGTGTCAATTCACCTTTAGAACCCTTTACGGTAACAACAGTACCGTTTAACTTTACATCAACTCCACTCGGGATGTTAATTGGGGATTTACCTATCCTTGACATTTTTTTTAAACTTAAAAATTAATACACGTAGCAAAGAACTTCTCCACCTACGTTTTGTTTTCTTGCTTCTTTATCTGTAATTACACCTTTAGAAGTGGAAACAATAGCAATTCCTAATCCGTTCAATACACGTGGCATTGAATCTGCCCCATTGTACTTACGTAGTCCCGGACGTGATGCACGTTGCAATTTTGTTATTGCAGGAACTTTTGTGGAAGGATTGTATTTCAATGCGATCTTAATCACACCTTGTTTGTTGTCCTCTTCAAATTTGTAATTTGTAATGTATCCTTGATCAAACAAAATCTGTGTCATTGCACGTTTTACGTTTGAACCAGGAATTTCTACCATTTTAAGACCAGCTGCACTTGCGTTGCGAATTCTGGTCAAAAAATCCGCTATAGGATCTGTATTCATAATCTTTCCTATTATTCTTTAATTACCAACTTGATTTTTTAACTCCCGGGATCTTTCCGAACAATGCCATTTCACGGAATGTTACCCTAGAAAGTCCGAATTGACGCATATATCCTCTTGGTCTTCCAGTCAATCCACAACGATTGTGCATACGGATTTTAGAAGAATTCGCAGGAAGCTTTTGTAAAGCCATCATTGCATCCCATTTAGCCGCTTGAACTTCTTCAGATGCGTCAGTTGACTTCAAAATTTTAGTCAATTCCTCACGCTTCTTGGCATATCTAGCAACCATTTTTTCTCTTTTGCGCTCACGCGCTTTCATTGATTCTTTAGCCATCTTTTCTTACTTTTTAATAAATGGGAAACCAAATGCATCCAAAAGTGCCATTGCTTCTTCGTCACTATCAGCTGAAGTTACGAATGTAATGTCCATTCCTAGGATACGATTTACTTTGTCAATATCGATTTCCGGGAAGATGATGTGTTCTTTAATACCTAAGTTAAAGTTACCACGTCCATCAAATCCTTTTGGATTGATCCCACGAAAATCGCGCGTTCTTGGTAAAGCAACTGCAATAAGACGATCCAAAAATTCATACATTTTTTCTCCTCTAAGCGTTACTTTGGTACCAATTGGCATCCCTTTACGCAATTTGAAGTTCGAGATGTCTTTTTTAGACAAGGTAGTAACAGCTCTCTGACCAGCAATTCTAGTCAAGTCTGCCACTGCACTCTCAATTAACTTCTTATCTGCAACTGCATCACCCATTCCCTGGCTTAATACAATCTTCTCAAGTTTAGGTACCTTCATAACTGTCTGATACCCGAACTTTTTTGTCAAGGCTGGAATAATTTCTGCCTTGTACATTTCCTTAAGTCTTGGTGTATAACTCATTACTTGATCTCCTCCCCTGATTTTTTAGAATAACGAACTAATTTACCTTTTGCATCTAGTTTACGTCCAATTCTAGACGCTTCACCTTTAGATACGATCATTAGGTTAGATACGTGGATTCCGGCTTCTTTCTCCACGATTCCTCCCTGAGGATCTGCCGCACTTGGTTTAGCATGTTTCTTTACAAGATTCACACCTTCCACAATTGCACGCAATTTCTTTCTGTCGATAGTAAGGACTTTTCCTTCCTGACCTCTAGACTCTCCGCTAATAACTTTCACGGTGTCGCCTACTTTAATGTGTAATTTCTGTTGCATAACTTCAATTCATTTAAAGTACTTCTGGAGCTAATGAAACAACTTTCATGAAGTTATTTTCACGAAGCTCGCGAGCAACTGGTCCAAAAATACGAGTTCCTCTCATCTCACCTGCTTGATTTAAGATAACGCAAGCATTATCATCAAAGCGGATATAAGAACCATCAGCACGACGTACTTCTTTTTTTGTTCTTACTACTACTGCCTTGGCAACCGAACCTTTTTTCACGGCTCCAGAGGGCATTGCACTCTTAACAGCAACAACGATCTTATCGCCAACTGAAGCATAACGACGTTTTGTACCGCCTAATACGCGGATAACCAAAACAGTTTTTGCTCCTGAGTTGTCTGCTACTGCAAGTCTTGATTCTGTTTGTATCATTACTAAAAATTATTTAGCTCTTTCAATAATTTCTACCATTCTCCAGTTCTTTGATTTACTCAAAGGACGTGTCTCCATGATGCGAACTGTATCACCAATGTTACAGTCGTTGTTTTCATCGTGGGCGACAAATTTAGTAGTTTTTTTGACGAACTTACCATATTTTGGATGTTTTACTTTTCGTTCTACAGAAACTACAATTGATTTCTGCATTTTATCGCTGGTAACGACACCAATTCGTTCTTTTCTTAAATTGCGCTTTTCCATTCTAAGCTAACTTTAATTTAACAAGCAACTAAGCTTGCGCTTCACGTTTTGTTAATTCAGTGTTCAATCTCGCTATTGTCTTTCTGATATCACGAATTTGAATTGGATTCTCCATTGGCGCAACACTGTGCGTTAATTTCATTTTCGTAAGTTTTTCAGAGAAGTCAACAATACGATTCTTGATATCTTCAACTGAAAGTTTTGTGATTTCCTGCTGCTTCATAATTTACTATTTCTCTGGTATAACATAATCGTTGCGGACAACGAATTTGCATTTCACTGGTAATTTTTGTGCAGCTAAACGCATGGCTTCTTTTGCTATTTCATACGGCACACCGTCCGCTTCAAACATAATACGCCCTGGTTTGATAACTGCTACCCAGTGACTTGGAGCACCTTTACCTTTACCCATACGTACTTCTGCTGGTTTTGAGGTAACTGGTTTGTCTGGGAAAATACGAATCCACACCTTACCTTCACGCTTCATGTAACGAGTAACGGCGATACGAGAAGCTTCGATTTGGCGTGATGTAATCCACCCAGGCTCCAATGACTTTAATCCAAAAGATCCGAAAGCGATCGTACTACCTCTTTGGGCCATACCTCTATTTCTTCCTTTTTGAACTCTCCTAAATTTGGTTCTTTTTGGCTGTAACATCTTCTAAAAATTTTACTGTCTTTATTTTTTCTTTCTCTTTGCTCCCATTGGTTTTCTTGAACCTGCACCTGCACCTGATTTAGCACCTGCAGCGGCCATTCCAACATTAGGAGAAAGATCGCGTTTTCCATAAACTTCGCCTTTGCATATCCACACTTTGATACCCAAACGACCATACGTAGTATGTGCTTCGGAAACTGCATAATCGATGTCAGCTCTGAACGTATGTAACGGAGTACGTCCATCTTTGTACATCTCACTACGAGCCATTTCTGCTCCATTCAAACGTCCGGAAATCTTAACTTTGATTCCTTCTGCTCCCATGCGCATTGTGCTCGCAATAGCCATTTTAATTGCTCTTCTAAATGAAATACGAGCCTCTAATTGACGAGCGATACCATCAGCAACTAAGCGTGCATCCAATTCAGGACGTTTCACTTCGAAAATGTTGATCTGGATCTCTTTCTTAGTCAATTTCTTCAACTCTTCTTTCAACTTGTCTACTTCCTGTCCACCTTTACCGATGATTACACCCGGGCGAGCAGTATTGATTGTAACAGTAACAAGTTTTAAAGTACGCTCAATGATAATTTTAGCAATACCTGCACGTGATAAACGTGCGTTAAGGTATTTACGGATCTGATCATCTTCAACAATCTTATCACGGTAATTATCACCACCATACCAATTAGACTCCCATCCGTGGATGAAACCAAGTCTATTACCTATTGGATTTGTCTTTTGTCCCATTTTGTCTAATAATTATTTAGCACCATCAACAATAATGGTAACATGGTTCGATCTTTTTCTAATTCTGTGCGCTCTACCCTGAGGTGCCGCTTGAATTCTTTTCAACATTGTTCCTCCGCCAACTTCAATTGAACGAACGATCAAGTTTTCTTCTTCAATGCTTTTACCCTCATTTTTTTGCTCCCAGTTAGCGATTGCTGAACGCAACAACTTCGCTAGGCTCGTAGACGCATCTTTCGCATTATGTTGCAATATATTCAGAGCTTTGTTTACTTCTACTCCCCTTACAAGATCTGCAACTAATCTCATCTTTCTCGGAGCGATAGGAGAATCATTCAAACGTGCAATTGCCGTTGTGCTTTTCTCCTGCTTTAAATTTTCAGCTCTTAACCTTTTTCTAGCCCCCATGACTTTGCTATTTTAATTCTATCTTTTCTTATCTTTTTTATTCCCTCCATGGCCACGGAAATTTCGTGTAGGTGAAAATTCACCCAACTTATGACCTACCATGTTTTCTGTTACGAATACAGGAATAAACTTATTTCCATTATGCACTGCAAACGTTAACCCAACGAAATCCGGGGTTATTGTAGAGGCTCTTGACCAAGTTTTGATCACCGCCTTACTGCTTGATGCTTGTGCTTCATCCACACGCTTCATTAATTTATAATGAACAAACGGTGGTTTTTTCAACGAACGACTCATACCTTAATTATTTTTTTCTTCTTTCGATGATAAACTTATCAGAATACTTCTTCTTATCACGTGTTTTGTATCCCTTAGCCGGCATACCATTACGTGAACGAGGGTGACCTCCGGCATTTCTACCTTCACCACCTCCCATTGGGTGATCCACCGGGTTCATAACCACACCACGTACACGTGGACGACGACCTAACCAACGAGAACGACCTGCTTTACCAGAAACAACCAAGTTGTGTTCAGCGTTTGATACCGATCCGATTGTAGCCAAACAAGTCGTAAGAATCATTCTTGTTTCACCAGAAGGCATTTTAACGATCGCATAACGACCATCACGAGCGTTCAACTGTGCATAAGTACCTGCTCCACGAGCAATAGATCCACCTTTACCAGGCTTCAATTCGATGTTGTGAATTACAGTTCCTAGTGGAATATCACTTAAATAAAGTGTGTTTCCAACGTTTGGTGCTGCATCTTTTCCAGCTACAACAGTGTCCCCAACTTTTAATCCGTTAGGAGCAATGATGTAACGTTTTTCACCATCGGCATAGAACAACAAGGCAATGTGTGCTGTACGGTTCGGATCGTACTCGATCGACTTCACTGTAGCAGGAACACCATGCTTGTCTCTTTTAAAATCAACGATACGGTATTTTTGTTTATGACCTCCACCCATATAACGCATGGTCATTCTACCGTCATTGTTACGACCTCCAGATTTCTTCTTACTTGCAACAAGGCTCTTTTCAGGAACGTTTGTTGTGATTTCAGAATAATCACTGTTGATCTTGTGTCTTTGCCCTGGAGTTACGGGCTTAAATTTTTTAAGACTCATTTCAACTGATTAGAAATTATTAAATAAATCAATCGTTTCTCCTGTCGCAACTGTTACTACAGCTTTTTTCCACTGCTTGCTAGGTTGCTCAACGATACCTTTGTTAGTATATTTAACAGAGGATTTTCCACCGCCATAATTCATTGTACGCACGTCAACAACGTTCACACCGTACAATTTCTCGACAGCATTTTTTATCTCAATTTTGTTAGCCGTTCTATCTACAGCAAAAGTGAAACGATTGAACTTCTCGCTCGTCATCGTAGCTTTTTCTGTAATAATTGGCTTCTTGATAACTGTTTTCATCATCAATTAGTTTAGAATCTTTTCGATTACATCAATTGAACTTAAGTCCATAACTACTTTTTTAGCGTTCAATACATCAAATGTATTTACTGAATCAGCTGTTACGACCTTTACTTTTTTAAGGTTTCGGGATGACAAGTATACGTTGTCATTTTTCTCACCCACGATCATCAACACTTTATCGTTTTCAAGCTTCAAAGTGTTTAACAAAGCAACAAAATCCTTTGTTTTAATCGCATTTAGGTTGAAATCTTCTACTACCATGATCGCGTCATTTTTCGCTTTATAAGCAAACGCAGATTTTCTAGCCAAACGCTTCAATTTCACGTTTAATTTGAAATGATAGTTACGTGGTCTTGGTCCGAAGATACGTCCACCCCCTACACGAGTTCCTGACTTAATATTCCCGACACGAGCACCACCCGTTCCTTTTTGTTTTTTGATCTTTTTTGAAGATCCTGCGATCTCAGCTCTTTCTTTCGCCTTGTGAGTACCTTGACGACGATTCGCCAAATGTTGTTTCACATCTAAATAAATCGCGTGATCATTCGGTTCAATTCCGAAAATAGCATCTGAAAGTGTAGCCTTTTTAGAAGTAGCTTTACCTTTCGTATCTAATACTTTTACTTCCATTACTTCTCAATTATTATGGTTCCACCTTTTGCTCCAGGAATAGATCCTTTTACAACGATTAAATTCTTGTCGGCTAAAACCTTCAACACTTCAAGGTTTTCCATTTCAACACGCTTATTTCCCATTTGACCCGCCATGCGCATTCCTTTGAATACACGTGCCGGATAAGAACAAGCACCAATTGAACCAGGAGCACGCAAACGGTTATGCTGACCGTGTGTTGACTGACCAACACCGCCAAAACCATGACGTCTAACTACCCCTTGGAAACCTTTTCCTTTAGATGTTCCAACAACGCTTACAAATTCACCTTCAGTGAAAATATCAACGTTAACAACATCTCCGAGATTCAAGTCCGCGAAACCTTTAAACTCAGCTAACTTCGATTTTGGGGAAGTGTTTGCTTTTTTAAAGTGACCCTTCAGTGCATTTGGAGTGTTTTTTTCTTTACGCTCTCCAAATCCTAACTGAGTAGCCTCGTAACCATCTCTGTCTTGTGTTTTAACCTGTGTTACTACACAAGGACCAGCTTCTATTACTGTGCATGGTAATGCTTTACCCTCGGCACTGTAGATGCTAGTCATTCCGATTTTTCTACCAATTATCCCTGGCATACTTCTACTTTTAAATTATTAAACTTTAATTTCTACGTCAACACCACTTGGCAACTCCAAACGCATCAAGGCATCAACAGTCTTTGAAGAAGAACTGTAGATATCTAACAAACGCTTGTATGAACATAATTCAAACTGCTCACGTGCTTTTTTGTTTACGTGTGGTGATTTCAAAACAGTGTAAATTCTTTTGTGCGTTGGCAATGGAATTGGTCCGCTTACCACAGCTCCTGTTGCTTTAACTGTTTTAACAATTTTCTCAGCCGATTTATCCACTAAGTTGTGGTCGTACGACTTTAATTTAATTCTAATTTTCTCGCTCATCTAACCGAATATTAAGCTGTGATTTTTCCGTTAATTTTTGCTACTACTTCGTCAGCAACGTTCTTTGGAGCCTCTGCATAATGAGAGAATTCCATTGAAGAACTTGCACGTCCAGAAGAAAGGGTACGTAATTGTGTTACATAACCAAACATTTCTGATAAAGGCACGTCACCTTTGATAACTTTAGATCCCGCACGGTCATCCATACCACGGATAACACCACGACGTCTGTTCAAGTCACCAACGATATCACCCATGTTTTCTTCAGGAGTAACCACTTCAATTTTCATGATAGGTTCCAAAAGTATAGGGCGTGCATTTTTCAATGCTGATTTGTATGCCATTCTAGCACAAAGTTCGAATGATAAAGAATCTGAATCGACAGCGTGGAAAGATCCATCGATCAACTCAACCTTCATAGCGTCAACAGGGAATCCTGCCAATACACCATTCTTCATTGATTCTTTGAAACCTTTCTCAACTGAAGGAATAAATTCTCTTGGAATGTTACCACCTTTGATGCTGTTTACGAATTCTAATCCAGTTTTTTCCGCATCGTCTTGTGGAGAAATCTTAACTACGATATCCGCGAACTTACCACGACCACCAGACTGCTTCTTATACACTTCTCTGTGATCAACAGGAACAGTGATGTTCTCACGGTAAGATACTTGTGGAGCACCTTGATTTACCTCAACTTTAAATTCTCTGCGTAGACGATCAACAATGATCTCTAGGTGTAACTCACCCATTCCGGAGATAATAGTCTGACCAGTTTCCTCATCTGTGTTCACACGGAAAGTAGGATCCTCTTCAGCCAATTTAGATAAACCAATTCCTAATTTATCCATATCTGCTTGCGTCTTAGGCTCTACTGCAACTCCGATAACCGGATCAGGGAACACCATAGATTCAAGTACAATTGGATGACCTTCAGCACAAAGTGTATCTCCAGTACGGATATCTTTAAATCCTACTACTGCACCGATATCACCAGCACCTAGTTCGTCAATTTGATTTTGCTTGTTAGCGTGCATTTGGAAAATACGTGAAATACGCTCTTTTTGACCTGAACGTGTGTTCATAACATAAGAACCTGCAGGTAATTTTCCAGAATAAGCACGTACGAAACACAAACGACCTACGTAAGGGTCAGTTGCGATCTTAAATGCAAGCGCAGAGAAAGGCTCATCATAAGATGGCTTACGTGTTGTAGGCTCATCAGTTTTAGGGTTGATACCTTCAATCGCTTCTACATCCAAAGGAGAAGGTAAAATTTCCATTACCATGTCCAACATTGCTTGTACACCTTTGTTTTTAAAGGCAGTACCACACATCATTGGAACAACTTTACCAGAAATTGTTGCTTCTCTTAAAGCATCAAGGATTTCTCTTTCAGTCAATGAATTTGGATCCTCGAAGTATTTTTCCATCAACGACTCGTTGAATTCAGCTACTGCTTCCAATAATTTCTCTCTGTATTCTGTAGCTTCCTCCATGATATCAGCAGGAATTTCAACTTCGTTAAAAGTCATTCCTTGATCTGCATCATTCCAAACAATCCCACGGAAGTTGATCAAATCAACTACACCTTTGAAGTTATCTTCAGCTCCGATTGGAATTTGTAATGGCAATGCATGGCTTCCTAACATTTCTTTAACTTGCTTACACACGTTTAAGAAGTCAGCACCCTGACGGTCCATCTTGTTCACGAAACCAATTCTTGGTACGTTATAGTTGTTTGCCAATCTCCAGTTAGTTTCAGATTGTGGCTCAACACCATCAACTGCAGAGAAAAGGAAAACTAACCCATCCAATACACGAAGAGAACGGTTAACTTCTACTGTAAAGTCAACGTGTCCAGGAGTATCAATGATGTTAACATGGTATTTTTGTCCTCTGTAATTCCAATTCAAGGTAGTAGCAGCTGAAGTAATTGTAATACCACGCTCCTGCTCCTGCTCCATCCAGTCCATTGTTGCGGCACCATCGTGTACCTCACCAATTTTGTGGCTCACCCCACCATAATAAAGGATTCGCTCTGTTGTTGTCGTTTTACCGGCATCAATGTGCGCAGCAATACCGATGTTTCTAGTAAATTTAAGATCTCTTGCCATTGTGATTAAAATCTAAAATGCGAGAACGCTTTGTTCGCTTCCGCCATTCTTAATGTATCTTCTTTCTTCTTGTACGCAGCACCTTCTTCTCTTGAAGCAGCAATGATCTCAGAAGCCAATTTACCGGCCATTGTTTTCTCATTACGTTTACGCGCATAACCAATTAACCATTTCATGGCTAATGATGATTTTCTATCTTCACGAACAGGTGTAGGAATCTGGAAAGTAGCACCACCTACACGACGGCTTCTAACTTCCACACTAGGAGTTACATTTTCCAATGCTTTTCTCCATACTTCCAATCCTTCCTGATCTTCTACCTTTTTGTCAACGATTTCAATTGCATCGTAAAAAATCTTGAATGCCAAACTTTTCTTTCCGTCGTACATCAAATTGTTCACGAATTTTGTCACCACAACGTCGTTAAACTTTGGATCTGGGAGAATGGCTATCTTTTTGGCTTTTCTTCTTCTCATCTCTTTAAAGCTTTAATTATTTTTGTTTAGGTCTTTTTGTTCCATACTTAGAACGACGCTGAGTTCTTCCCTCAACACCTGCTGTATCTTCAGCACCACGTACAATGTGGTAACGTACACCCGGTAAATCTTTAACTCTACCGCCACGTACTAACACTAATGAGTGTTCCTGTAGGTTGTGACCTTCACCTCCGATATAGGCATTCACCTCTTTACCGTTGGTCAAACGAACCCTCGCTACTTTACGCATAGCTGAGTTCGGCTTTTTAGGAGTAGTGGTGTAAACACGTACACATACCCCTTTACGCTGTGGACAAGAATCAAGTGCAGCAGATTTACTCTTCTTCACTACCGCTGTTCTTCCTTTGCGAACTAATTGTTGGATAGTTGGCATAAAATACTCTTAATTTTTATAAATAAATTATTCCCCCAAAAACACTTTGAGGGGTGCAAAGATAGACAATTAAATTTATAAACCAACCTGTTAATAAAAAAATCTGAAGTTTTTTAACAGAAACCTGTTTACATCTTTTGGAAAGGCCAAACTGCTGTTAATTAGTAAGTTTTCGGCCTCCTTTTTCAGTCGTTTTTAATACTATAAATCTCAATTTTGACATGGATTCAAATTGAGTTATTAACAGTTTTGAGTTAGAACGACATCCCTAAACCGTGACAAGGTTGGGTGTATTTTATAAAACTTTAATTACCCCAAATTCGTTTCCTAAACGGAATAAATTAGGTCCTCTGAAATAGATTTCGTATCTAAAATACATTAAACCTACTCCTCCCCTCAAATAACAGTGTTCAAACAACTTCACTTGCAATTGGACACCTGTATAGTTAGATAATAAAACAGAAGTTTCAGTATATTCTCTTTTATATGGACCGCCCTCAGTAACATTCTCCGACTTAAAAACTGTACTACACAATGGCGTATATGCAATACCAAAGGTCGTGAAGTATGAAAGGGATACATATTCATTTTTTAAAAATGAATTTCGAGATGCGCCGATTCGAAATTTTAAGTTTTCAAATTCTTTTGTACTTCTTGGTATATGTTGAAAACCCCAGTCCATTGAAGTGTAAATAATTGAACTAGAATATCCAACTCCGGTATTTATTGTCCATTCGTTTTTAAACTCGTGCGAAACATCCAGATTTATATAGTGCCAATCATTAAAATGGTCCACGGACCTGTCGGTTGTCAAACTTATAGAATTTCCCTGTGAATATCCTTTAATCCCCAAGAAAAAAAAAACATTAACGATTAAACGAACATGCGCTG
>JBFHIN010000018.1:0-13820 GCA_041596415.1 Crocinitomicaceae bacterium
GAGTCAATCAACATGCAATACAATATTTTTAAAAGGTAGTTTTTATACAATTAAAATGCAAATGCTTTATCCATCAAATCTTTTTTTTGGTATTGCAAATCAAACCTATAAACGGTTCTTGAAAAGTATGTTTCCTAAATAAAAAACGCCCAAATGATAATTTGGGCGTTTTAAAAGATCGAATTAAAAAATTATTGTCCTTGTCCTAAAGAATAGGCCTCTTTACCATCAAAGGCATAGAGATTTTCAGTTTTAATCGTATCGATGTTTTCAGTCATTGCCTTATTCAGCAACTCCAAAATATGCTCTTTTGAAAAGTTTATACCTTCTAATGGTTTAAAACGACATCTCCAATGGTCCGTACAGAATGTTTCTTTGAAACCATCAGGCCATACTTTGATACCTCTATTGGTAATCATGGTCAAATTGATTTCACCATTGGTGATCTTAGCAAGGTTAGAAGCCAGTTCATTTGGATCAGTTCCATTCCAATGAACGAAAAGATCGACACCTTTAAGTTCTTTTGTTAAAACTGGTTTTCTCACATATTTAGGCAAACTTAATGCGGCATTGTTTTTATAAGAAACAGGTTCAAGCATTATTGGTTTTATGCCTAGATTTTCAATAACTGCCTCTGCAAATTCCTTGGTACCTACCTTTCTGCTGCTGCTTCCTTCTTTATAAATATCGGCAGTGTGAATTCCGCGCTCCAAAGTTACCAACCAAGCATTTTGAATTTTTTCAGCCACTGAAGTCTGACCGATATGATTTAACATCATTATTGCCCCCTGTAATAAACCAGATGGGTTGGCAATGTTTTTACCACCGATATCAGGTGCCGTACCATGAATAGCTTCGAACATAGCACATTCTTCTCCTATGTTGGCAGATCCACCTAGGCCCACTGACCCTGTAATTTCTGCTGCGATGTCCGAAATTATATCGCCATATAAATTAGGCATAACGATAACATCAAATTCCTCTGGACTCTCAGCAACTTTTGCGGCACCAATGTCAACGATCCAATGTTCGTTTTTAATTTCCGGATATTCTGCGGCAATTTCATTGAAAACTTGTCTAAACAAACCATCCGTTTGTTTCATGATATTGTCCTTAGTAAAACAAGTTACCTTTTTTCTGTTCTGCTGTTTAGCATATTCAAATGCGTAGCGAACAATTTTTTCGCATCCCGGACGACTAATCAACTTTAAACATTGAACCACCTCGTCTGTCTGTTGGTGCTCAATACCTGCATACAAATCTTCTTCATTTTCTCTTACGATCACCATGTCCATTTTTGGATGTTTGGTACTTACGTAGGGATGTAGGCTTTTACATGGGCGCACGTTAGCGTACAATCCTAAGAATTTACGAGTCGTAACATTTAAACTTTTGTATCCGCCACCTTGAGGAGTCGTAATTGGCGCTTTTAGAAATACTTTATTTCTGCGAATAACGTCCCAAGATTCTGGACTGATACCTGTTGAATGTCCCGAAAGATATACCTTCTCACCAACCTCTATTTCCTCAATTTCAATTTGTGCGTCAGCCGCCTTTAAAATAGAAAGGGTGGCGTCCATTATTTCCGGACCAATTCCATCTCCTTTTGCTACAGTAATTCTTGTCATGTGTTAGGAATTAAATTTTAAGGACAAAGTTGATAAACTTTTCACATAAATAATAATTTATAATTTTTATAAAACACATAAAAAAATATAATGATTCATTCTCCTTGTAAACTTACTCTACAGAACTTTCATCACACTCTTTTTCATAACTCGTTACACTTTATGAACATGGTAACAGATGCATTCACATAATATTTATAGAAAATTAATCGATCTTGTTTGGCTATGATGGCATTTTGAAAATTTAGGGTGTACCAATATCCTTGCGCATCAAAATGTCGGTTTGGACATCTTTTCCAAGTATGAAATTATGAGTCCCGAATTCAGTAAAACCGAAGTTTCGATAAAATTGGATGGCAGGATCATTCTTTTCCCATACGCCTAACCAAATGATTTTAGCCTTTAGTTCCTGCGCTCGTTTGATAGTGAATTGTATTAATTGGCTACCAATTCCGCAGCCCTGATGTGTTTTTTGGCAATAAATACGAGCAATTTCTACTGTTTTTTGCCCTTGAAATTCGCTTTTATCGGACACCAAATTTAATTTCAAGAAAGCCACCGGGCGATCTTCGTTCAAAACAAAATAAAATTCAATGTTGGGGTCGTGAAGTTCTGTTAAGAGCTGTTGTTTGCCAAGATCTTCGTTGAGGTAATGGTCCATGTCTTCTTTGGTGTTGAACTGAGCAAACGTTTCGAAAAAGGTTTCTCGACTGATGCGCTGCAGTTCAAGGAGATTTGATTCAGTGGCGTTAACAATACTAAAGTTCATGAGGCGAAGGAATTAATTATCGCAGAAAAATTGATCAAAAAACCTTTATTGCTAACTAGGTTTTTTTAGTAAAATTAATTTTTTTTACGCCCAAATTCGTAGTTCAAACCTATAACTAAAAAGTCATTCCCAGTTTCATCATTGATTTTGTAATCGAATTGATGTAGATAACCAATTTGTCCTGATATGTTCGCTCGGGGATAGAATTGAAATTGAAATTGCATTCTATTGCGTTCAAAGTAGGGTTCTACATTTGTAAAAAAGATTTCATTATTGAGATTAATTTTAAGACAAGTTGCATCGGATTTCTTTATGAGTGGGTAGCTAAACCCAAGACGATACCTGAAACGATTTCGATAACCACTATTGGTCCATCTTAATTCGGCCCTGTACCTTTGCTCTACCTTCAGTTTACCAAAGTATTGAAATAGTGAAACTTGAGGCCAAACTCTTAGTTCGTCATTATTTTTAGGAAGTTCAAAATTTCCCCCTTCCATATAGGTTTGATAAGATCCAGCGGCAAGTGTTAAGGTCAATTTATCATTTTCTCTATATATTATTCCACCTTTATATTCATAATAATGAAAATGATCATAAAATCTCAATGAACGAATCTGTCCTTCAGCAAAAGCACTTATCTTGTTGGTTATAGAGAACTTTAAGTTTAATATGTTCCAACTTCCTAAGTTATATGTCTGTGCATTATAACTCAAGATCACGATTACAAAATTTAAACAAATTAATATTTTCATTGTAATTGAAAGGCTACATATTTTACAAGAATAAAATCAAAATATGAATTATTTATCATAGGCCGAATATTCAAGGAAAATTAGGAAATAGTACGTGTTATGTTTATAGATATACAGTGCAAGTTGTGTCCTCTGTTATTCCAATATTTTCTGCTTTACGGATTTTCTCTTTTATCGGTAAGATGTAAGTATCATGAGCTGTATCGAACCAAATAGCCGTATCCCATTCACTTTGACCGATTTTAGCTCGAGCTTTCATTCGTCCCCAGCCTTCCTCTTGCCATTTTAAATGTGCTCTTATTTCTGAAGAAATCTCCTTCGGTAAGGAAACAAAATACCATCCTCCGGGTGAATTGTGTTGCCACATTTTTGCGTTGAAGGAATACTGAATTTCAGGAGTCACTGCGCAGTATTTTTTCCATTTTTTTACCCTTGGCCAACTCATCGATCAACTTATCCATGTACCTGATTTTGCGCATAAGTTCGTTTTCTATTTCTTCTACACGATACCCGCAAATCACCCCTTTGATTTGTGTTACGTTGGGATTGATCTGTGGCGCCTGAGCAAAAAACGTTTCCATACTCACTTTTGTAGCGATTTGATCTTCCAGAGATTTTTGATCATATCCGGTCAACCAACAAATGATCTTGTCAACCTCTTCCTTGGTTCTACCTTTCTTTTCTGCTTTTGTGATATAGTGCGGATATACACCCGAAAAAGCCATTTTGAATACTCTGTCGTAGTTTTGCTCGTTCATCTCACTAAATTACATTTTACTAAAAAAATTATCTTTCTTTATTACCTATCAGATATACACTTGATCTTGATTATTTCTCCAGCCATACATACACTTGCACCATCTGCTTTTTCGTATTTTACCCAAATCTTTTTGCCGTCTTGGGCATCAATATTGAATTCATTGAGATTGAGCGGTTCTAATCTTTTCCCATTACCCAGTTCAATGAGCATACCGCAACCGTCTAGTCCGCTTAGGTCTTTGAATTCCGCTTTTACTGCTCCCTCACATGCTGCTTTTTGACATGAAAGCGACAATGAAATTAATAGAATAATGTAAACGACTTTTTTCATGGCTAAATAAAAAAGCGATGGAAGGAATTTCACCTACCACCGCAATTACCAATATAGTCAAATAAAATTAAATTATTGTTATTTGATCATTCTAAATTCATGTCTTGATCCACCATTTTCATAGTAATACCAAAATTCATCTTTCTTTAAACGGATAATGTTGTAGTCGGATGATGATACAGTGCTTGTTTGATCTGTTAGTTCAATGCTTCCAACTCCCGTAAGTTTTAATTGCATCTTATCATTGTCAAATACCCATGATCCATTTTCAGTGAAAGCATCTCCATTCGGTTGAGTATAACTTCTTGTAATTGTGCCGTTTTCATCAAATTTTTCGGTGAAATTTTTAATCAAAAGTTGGCTTGTTTCGTCATTGCCGTTTCTATAATATTTATCTAGTTTCCAAGTATGGGCGCTGATGCGTTTATCTGCCTTGGATACTAAGCCACCATCATCGTATTTTTTACAAGAAATTAAAGAAGCGGACATGGCGAGAAAAAAGAAAATTGTTTGTTTTGTCATGGTTAAAAAAATAAGTAATACACTGTGATATTTGTAATCAGAGATAAATATATAAATTATGCGTGCGCAATTTAATAGTGAAAATGAGTACGCGTTCTTTTGTACAGAAAAGCTGTATAAGGTGTAGTTTTTTAACGCATTTCATGAGCGCATCTTCATACACCTCATATTTTTTAAGAGAGTAGAAGTAAGATAATTTAGTGATATATAAAGTTACTGTTGCTATTTTTTCAAGGGTACGTTTTTCAACCTAAAAGTTCTTGTGTTCAGGACCAGATTCGTTCCATTAAAGACGACAAAAGAGTTTAATAATTCAATATGCGATTGGCTTCTCTTTGTCCACTGAGGAATGCACCATGTACAGTTCCAGCATATGCTCTAATTGTGGCTTCACCGGCAAAATGTATTTTTTTGTGTGGTTCTGCCAAGGAATCACGTAAAATTTCTTTGGCACCTACTGGCAAATAGGAATATGACCCACAAGAAAATTCCTGCCATTTCCAACCTGAAAATTTAACCGCGGTGGCATCAGGAGAATTTGGGAAATAGACTTTCATGAATTTATTGATCATGTGAAGTTGTTCTTCTTCACCTTTGTTGTATAGTGCCTCAGAAAATTCACTGCCAACCGTTGCTAAAAGATAGGGCACTCCATTTCCGTAATGGGCCCAATTAACAAAAACCGGAAATTCCCCATAGTTTTTAGAAATACAACCGAGGAAGTGTTTTTCTGTACCCCAAAAAACCTCCGGATATTTAATGGCCAGTTTATTCATATTGCCCATTTCTAATGTTTTAATAGCCTTATATTTAGATACACTTAAATCTGGTGTGAACTTGATTTTGTTTTGCTTTAAAACACCTAGTGGAACAGTTACAATAACATAATCACCCGAATAGCTTTCTTGTTCGGTTTTTACTTCAACATAGTTTGGATGATCGATTATTTCTACAACTTTTCTGTTATAATCGATCGGAATCCCATGAAGCATCTTTTGAGGTATTTCTGCATAGCCATTGGGAAGTATTAGATAGTCTCCCGAATAACCCTTTTCATTTTCTCCCCATGCAGATAAATTTTTAAAGGAAGTGGCCGCGTTAATTTCCTCGGTACTAATGCGCCACTTGATCATTCGCTCCAGTTCTTTATCAATCGATGTCTTATTCCAAATATGATCAAGACATTCTTGGTAGGACAAATCTTTTTGTTGAGCATTCCCGTATCGTAAAGCCCTTCTCAAAATTCTTTGCGATTTTCTGTATACCTCCCAATATTTATCTTCATTCAGACCCAAACCATTAGAATTGTACACATCAATACTATCGAAATCGGAAACTGTTGTTTTAATGCCATATTGTTTGGCTAAAGCGTTTATAGGGTTACCTCTTGATTCCTCGATCCAACCTGCTCCCATATCGAGTACAGTTCCCAAAGAATTATCACTCCACATTCTGCCTCCTATTCTGTTGCGAGCTTCAATGATCTGAATTTCAAAACCTTGATCATAGAGCATTCTGGCTGCCCCAGCTCCGGCCATTCCGGCACCGATGATGAGCACTTTTTTATTCCTTGAACCTGAAGGAATAGAAAAACTACAAAGATTATAGCTAGCGTAGGCCAATCCCATTAATTGTACAAACTCTCTACGATTCATTCCTTGTAATTCTATATGCTGAATAAATAAAGGTATAGATATTTACTTTATGGCGTTGTAACAATTTTATTTATTCACTGTAATGAAAGTTGTTGAAAATCATTTTGAATGAGCAAGAAAAAGGTACATCAATATAAATAGTTTCATCTCTTAGTTATTATTAAAAAAAATGCCTAAACCACTTAACTGATTTAGGCATTTAAATTAATTTCTGTTACATTATAAGAAGGAATAATCTCCTGTACCTGTAAAATTAGTTAGCGTAACTGTAGCTTCCCATTGCCCAGGAGTTCCTGCCGGGGTTTGGCCTGCTGCATCTTGTGCCCCTTGGCCTGCAGTCAAGGTTCTATCCAATTTTACTGCACCTGAGGCATCCTTTAAAACCAAACGAAAACTACCGCTCGATGCATTTATGGTCATATCCCAATCAACAGTTGTATTGTTGTTGGTAAAGGTAAACGTTTTCATGGCACTTCCGCCAGATCCACTTATATCACCTGATGCACCACCGGCACCTGCATTACTTACGTTGATAACGGGATATGTGCATGAGCCGTCATCTTTTTTAGCGCTAGAATTATAATTGTTAGCATTTTGATCGATACATCCTTTTTTCTTGCAACTTGTCATGGAAAGTGTAAATATTCCTACCAAAAGTGAGAGTCCAAGAGTTTTAATGTTTAAATTTTTCATGTTTTAAAACTTTGAGTTATATAGTTATAGCTTACTTATTTGTTACGAGGTGAATTTCTTCATCGCTGTCCTTCAACCACATTTCATTTTCTTTTAATTTTAGCACAGTATAAGTTTCGGTACTGCTTCCTGTTCCCACGAAATTTATGCGTATAGCTTCCTTATCGCTAATAAATTCCCATGTTCCGGATTTGTCAATAGTGCCGTTACTTCTTTCATAAAATTCACCATCCTTGTTGAATTCCCAAGTTTCTCCAGCATAATCTCCAGTAACGACTAAATTGTCACTCAGATCAAATGCATAGTCAACTTTCCACTCGTTAGCAACACGCGCCTTTTTTGATCTCAGTGATACGCCTGGGCCCTCTTCGTATTTTTTACATGCCACTAGAGCCGTCGAACATAACACGAAATACAATACATTTTTCATTTTCATACTTTATGAGTTTATAGTTTCATTTCATAGATGCGTATTAACAGTAAAGGTTGGAAACACTGCAAAAAAAAAATCGAGTTTTCACTCGATTTTACTTGGTTTATTTCTTCATGCGAAACTCGTGTCTCGACCCCCCGTTTTCATAATAATACCAGAGCTCTTCTTTTTTGAGTCTAATAATATTGTAATCAGACGAGGAAACAGTACTTGTTTGATTTGTTAATTCGATACTACCTACTCCGGTCAGTTTAATTAGCATTTTTCCATCATCAAAAGTCCAAGTTCCGGTTTCACTGAAAGCATCTCCGTTAGGATCTGTATAACTCCTAGTTATAGTTCCATTATCAGCAAAAGTTTCTGAAAAGTTGCTAATTAGTAATTGGCTTGTTTCGTCATTACCATTTCGTAAATACTTTTCAAGTTTCCATGGGTGTGCAGTGAGTCTTTTATCCGCTTTGTTTACAAGACCACCGTCCGAATATTTTTTACATGAGATCAATGCAAAAGCACACACAATTCCCAACATAAATTTCATTTTTTTCATAATTCTATCGTTTAAGTTACAAACAGAAGATGCAGAAATTTTAAAAGGTTGTAAACTGAAATGTATTTTTATAAAAAAATTAAAGTTTGTAAGATGCTCTTGCAAAGACACCCACACTAATTGATCTTGTTCGGTTAAATTGTGGAGAAATATTTTTGTGTAGATTAGCTAAATTGCTAAGACCAAAATCACCTTTTAGACCTGATTCTAGTTGAAATTTATTAAAAAATAACTTTTTACCTATTTCAGCCTTTAAGCCTATGTCATATCTAGAGTAACTAGAATTTAGTGCTTGAATGTTGCCATTGACCAATGTTATATCGTTGTTTATTCTGGATACATATGCACCAAGTCGAGCAACAGACGAATGGGCTACAAATGAATATTTAGGCATGGATTGATAACCAATTAAAATAGACAATTTCTGCTGATCAATAACCCGATTGTAAGACAAAAACTCACCTTTTTCGGAAAAGTAGTTGTTTTTTTCACGCAATCTTGAAACAAAGTCTATTGCCCCCAAAACGGTAATGTTTTCTTTTGGAAAATATTCCACAAAAACACCTAGATTTTCTCCTGTTTCAAAAATATTCTCAACAGTAGATTCCGACAGTCTTCCTCTTCTGTGGTCATTATCTACTAAGGATGTATAGTCTAACGACGCAGCAATACCAATTGAAAAAGCTTTTTTAATTTGATTTATGCTTCGTTTTGGAAGAATGTCAAGGGATGTAAAATTATTGCTCATCCGTTTTAAGGACAGTGTATTAAGTTTGATCGAGTAAAATTCTGAATCATCAGGAGTAATATTACTATTCATTAAAGGTTGGTCACTTTTTCCATGAACGAATTCAAAAGTTTCATCTTTTAGGGGTGTGGATTGAAAGGTAGATGAATTCTTTGCATCATTTATTATGCTATGCTTTTTAGGTGTTATTAGCTTTTCTTTTGGTATTGCAGGACTCGTTTTTACCACCGCAATTTGTGACTTTTTATTGTAGTCCAAAAGTGTATTCAAATTAAAAGCTTTATCCAATGTAAAAGGTAAACTTATCAAAATGAGCACGAGAGCTACTTTATTGAAATACGAATATCTGTTGAAAGATATTGAAACACCGATTTTCTGCCATGCATTGTCAATATCAAGTTGATCTTGTATTTTATCCCAAACAGATTCAGGGGCTTTTTCAATTTGAGATTCAAAACTGTTTATAATAAGACTAGTTAAACTATCCTCAGTTTTATGGCTATCAAAAAGATCCCAGTTAAATTCTGGCGCGCCACTTGTGTCTTCTTCATTGCCAAAAGACGATCTAATTATATCATCAAATAAATCATCCATGTCAATAGAATTTTGCCTTTAATAATTGACGCGCTCGGTTGAGTTGAGATTTCGACGTACCTATAGAAATACCCAATTGTTCTGAAATGTCTGCATGAGAAAGCCCTTCCAGCACATATAATTTTAACACCAGTGCAGCCTTTTCAGGTAAATTTTGCACTGCGTTGATTACATCCGCAGGATTGATTAAGGATTTGTCAGGAATTTCCTCCACGGATTCAAACTTCTCCACTCGTTCAAGTTGTTCTATCTCTAAATAATCAACAAAACTTCTCGATTTTCTCATTTCTTGAAGAATCGTATTCACAATCACCCTCCTTATCCAACCCTCTAATGATCCGTTAAAATTATAAGAGTCCAGTTTTTTAAAAACTGTAATAAAGCCAAGTTGCAAATATTCACAAGCGGTATCCCGGTCAGATGAATAGTGTTTACAAACAGCAAACATCTTATCGGCATACTTACGATAGAAATACTCCTGCGCCTTTCGTTGATTGTTGAGGCACTCATCGATTAATTGAAAATCTGATATGTAATTATAGTTTTCTATCGCTTAGGGTTTAAATACTGCTTCCAAGGCCTGATCAATACGATCAACTACCAAATCATAAATATCTTCATTGTTATTTTCGTTAATCAATATTGTCAATTGACCATTCAAATTAACTTTATTGGCGTTCTCTAACATAGAAAGGGGCACAATATCGAACCAATAAATAGGATCTAGTTTTATAAGAGAATTCAAAGGAATATCCTTGTCTAGAACAATTGTTTTTGATCCATCATCGCCTTCACCTTCTATTTCAAATGTGTCGTTCGAGTTAAACTCGAAGCGCAAAGGAATGAGGTTGCTATTGTTGTCCGTGTACTTGCCATTAACACAGAGGGAATAATTATTGTTGTTTTTAACAATTTGAAATCGAATGTCCAAATCAGTATAAACACCTTGCGGAATGTCGTATTTCAAATCCGAAATACTGTTGCTACTGAAGTCAACGGAAAGTCCTGATGTAAAAGTACGTGTAAAAGAAATAGGCTCTCCTTTTTGTCTCGTACCATCTACCTTAAAAGAAGATAACCAAATTTTACCATCAGTAAAAAATAGTCTGCCATCTGAACTAGTACTTTTATTAATATCAATTTTAAACGCTACTTCAGTAGGTTTTTTAAGTTTGCTTTTCTGACATCCAAAAACTAAAAAAACAAATAATAAAAAAAACAAGATGTTTTTCATAGTTATTCTGATTAAAAAATTCATTAAGACTAAATAAATATCGTGTTTATAAAGAATTTACTGTTTTGTACATACAAGACGCTAGAAATATGATATGGTTGGAAATAAAAAAGAATAATTATAAAAAAATAGTGCTTTTAAGGCAAAATTCCTCATTTAACAGCCATATCGAATGCTTTCAATTTGTAAAACTTAACCAAGTAAGTTGTTTTTCATGACTTGGGCAAATTTGAAAATTTTTCCATCTCGTACCGATCTAAATTTTGTGCGTAATATTTTTCTTTGATATTTATGGTTTTAAATCCATACTGCTCAAAAAAGGGCGCAATATCCTGTGTTGTCGAAAGACGGATTTTTTTATTTGGATGGCTTTGCTCGATTGATTGTAATCGGTAATCCAATAAAAGTTTACCATACCCTAATTTTTGGAATTGCCGATGAACCATACCCCATGAAAGATAAATTTCACCCGAATTTTTAGCAAGTAAAAAACCTGCACAGCCAATAACCTTATTTAGGTCGATAAGGACATAATAAAATTCTTTTTCGGAAACTGGATGTGCCAGTTTGCCATTTCCCTGAGCTTTTAACCAATCTTCAAAATGGGGCTGTTCGTCATAGGCAAAGTAATCAGGGGTATTACTTATGAAAATATCCATGCATGAATTGTAGCATTCTTCAGCATATGGGATTATTTTTAAAGAGGAGTACATATCAAGAATTTTAAATAAGCTCGTAAAATTATTGCCACTCTTTATTTAAGATGGCGTACACAAGATCGTCTTTCCATATGCCGTTCTGTAAATAACTTTCCTTGAAATGAGCTTCTAAACGAAAGCCAAGTCTTTCAGAAAGTTTCACCGAAGCCAAGTTGTCGGGATCCATGGATAAAGTGATGCGATGTTTATTGAGGGCATCAAAAAGATAAGTTATCACTGCCTTCATGGCTTCTGTGGCATAGCCATACGATTGATACTCTTTTGCCAAGGTACAACCCAACTCACATTGATGACCTTCAGGATCTTTGAAATGTACACCTATATCTCCAATTACCCCTCGAGTTTCACGATCTAGCAACACCAACTGAAACCAGGTTTCAGGAATATTAAATGCAGGTGGGTTATTTTCAATGAAGCGCTCAACCTGATCTAACGATTCAGGAATCCAGCCTTGGTATTGATTGCTTAGGTGGTCGGAGCGATAATCGAAAACTTCCTGAGCATACTCTTGAGTTAGGGCTTGAATAGAAAGGCGTTGAGTTAGAAGCACTTTGATCTGAATTTGATTACTTGAATTAAAAGTAATCATTAAACTAATAATTGTAATGCTCAAAGCTCTGATTTACAATTTATTTACCCGTTTATAAACTGAAGTGTGCAGTTCGTAAACTCAAAATAAGTTTAGCAATGCGGGTGCATATCTTTGCCGTATAATAATCAAATTACACTGGAAAAAATGAAAAAGTTAATTTTAATTGGAGCGATTGTGGGAGCGTCCTTAAACATTTCAGCTCAGAATTATGAGTTCAATTTGAATAAAACCTTGACAGTAGGATGTTACAACGCTAATCCTTTGACGGATATGACGAAGAAAGTTGATGTCGTAGTCGATAAGGACAAAGGAACATTGACTTATAGCAGCCTTAATTGTAAGCAAGTAATCGAAGGAATGAGTGCTGGAATTGTTGATGCTGCTAAAAATGCGCATTTGTTCATTAATGAACGTGATGGTAAGGGGTTTATCGTTGAAAACAATGAAAAAGTTATGCTCTTTAAAAAAGACGATAATTCTTACAAAATTGCCGTTGTAGGTCACATTGACAAGAAGTTGGCAAAAAACTATTCTACAGAAACTGAACAAGCAAATTATAATCAAATTCTTTTGTCGCTTGACGGACTTATTAAGGATGCTAAAATAAAGGCTGAAGAGGCGAAAAAAGTTGCTAATACTTTTCACGCTCCAGAAGGAAATTATTCGGACAAATACGGGATTTCCGGTAAGTACTACCTTTCAGAAGTATCGGAGATTATAGTTTATGGTGCACGCAATGGGGATACTAAATATGCAGATGAGGTTCAACTCGAATTAGATTCAAAGGAGAAAGTACTTAAAATCCATTATGGGGAAAATGCCCAAGATAAAGCGTTCTTTTTGACCCAAGATCAGGTTAAGGCATTTGAGAACGGTAACTTAAACACAATATATAGATTCAGAAATGATCACAATAATCATTTGGATCTTTTTAAGGGTTGTGATATGCGCCTGTTGGAAGATGGAGTGTGGTTGTTGGAACGATATAGTTACTTTACATCTAAACTGGACTGTTCACAACCAAGTTTTCAAGAAAAAGAAAATGGAAGGTATGCGATAATAGGTAAAAATAAAGATCGTGTATTGGAATTAATGAATAATAGCGAATTGATGAAATCTTTGGCTATGCAAGCGGTTGTGTCAGATTGCGAGACAATGAATGCCATTGAGGCAGCGAAAAAACCTATGCCGGCACCAGGAATGTCAGATCCTAAATTGGCTGCTGAAATTACGGAGGTGGTAAAAGCACATGCTGCAGTTGCAAAATGGCCACAAACAGTCGTGTATGCCTATCCTAAAAATAAAGAGTGGGATATTATCAGAAATACGAATACGGGAATAATTGTCGGTCGGTCGCTTCGCGCAATTGTTGTCCTTAAAACAACGAGTGGGAAGTGTCAGTGGGAAGAAGTTTCAATTAGACAGAACTACGATGGAGCAAATTATGGTAGTTCTTTTTGGAATGGAAACACTGCTATCATAGTGCCTGTGGATTGCACTGATGCTGTAAAATATAAAAAGTAAGAATTCAAATATGGAAAATCCGCTCTCAATTTTTTGAGAGCGGATTTTTATTTTATCGTACTCCTAACAAAGCCATAATCAAAAGTGCGATCAAGCCTATGATCAGTGCAAATCCAAGGAGAAAAACCAGGCGGGCAAAAAGTAATCTGCGCTGATAATAGACGTCACGTTCAAAAGGCGGAACAGTGCGGGCATTTATGCGGAGCTGAACAACGGAGAGAAGAACAGCCAAAGCCAAAAAGAAAAGGATAAACCATAAGGCAAAAGAGGCCAGAAGAATTAATCCTACACCTACAAAAACCACAGCCCCGGTTAATGCA
>JBFHIN010000019.1:0-13699 GCA_041596415.1 Crocinitomicaceae bacterium
CCATGAATAGGAGTAAGATCCGGATCCGCCTGATGGCGAAACAGTGGCCGCGCCATCAGATCCACCAGCACATGTCACCGGAGTAACTTCAGTTGCTGTTGCTATAAAAGGAGCTGGAACAACAATGGATTGCGCTGTTGAAAGACATCCTTTTCCGTCTTTAATCACAATAGAATGAGTTGCTCCAACAGGGACAGCAATCGTGTACGTACCTGCAGCAGCGAAGGTGCTTCCACCGTCGTAAGATACTTGGTACGGTCCCCCGTCGCCACCTGATGGGGTAACGGTAACATTCACTGTTGATTCTCCGGCAGGAATACATTTATTGAAATTAATAGCTGAAATGATCACATTTGGATCAATTACCAAATTATAAGGCGTTATAGTGACACATCCATTGGCATCTTTGGCTAAAACTGAATATGAATTACCTGTGTTCAAAGTCATGGAGTATACACCTATACTTTGATATGTTGTTCCTCCATCGTATGAAATTTGGTAGGGTCCTCCAGTACCACCGGTTATTCCGCTCACAGTTACTTGAACAGTTGATACACCTGGTGAAGGACATGGAACACTTATATTTCCTATATGTACAGAATCGGGTTGATTAATAAATACTTGTAATGGTCCAAATAAACAGCCGTTTCCGTCCATCATATTTAAGGCGTAAAGACCGGTAGACAAACTATTTAAATCCTGACTGTTCGCTGTAAAACTATTCGGACCACTCCAATTATATACGTATGGTAATACTCCACCACTCGGTGTTGCATCGATTGAACCATTGTTACTATTGTAACAAGTGTTGTCAAGATAAGTATAAGTTGCTCCTAAGGCAGCAGGTTGACTAACACCAATACTACCACTTGCTTGACATCCTTTGGAATCCGTAACTGTGATGGAGTAGGTGCCCGGGCCTAAATTAACTAAGTCTTCTGTAGTTGCATAGCTGTTTTCTCCTTTCAACCATGAGTAGCTATACGGGAAAGTTCCTCCGGAAACCGTTAGGTCAATGGTACCATTTCCTTGTCCACTACAGATTACATTAGTAGGAACAAGGCCTAAATTCAATTGTGCAGGTTGAGTAATTGTATAGGACAAAAATGTAGTACAGTTGGAAGCATCTGTGACTGAGACACTATAATTTCCTGCCGCCAGATTGCTAACCGACATTGTGTTTGTTGGTCCATGAGACCAAACTATGTTGAAAGGTGCAGTGCCTTGAGTTATGAATAGTGCCGCCGAACCGTTATTTCCTCCAAAACATGAGACATGTGTTCTATTAACTGATAAAGTAAAATCATTACATGGAGGCTGATTGATCAAAACACTATCCATTCTGGTACACGAGTTTTGGTCAGTTATCTGAACATAATACGTCATTCCACCTACAGCAGATGAAAGTCCAGTTGCCGTTTGAGTTGTCTGTGACGAAGGAGTCCAAACATAATTATATCCAGGTGATCCTCCTTGTGGGTTTGCTGTTGCTGTGCCATTTGATCCGCCAATAGTAGTGACATCGGTATGAGTCATGGTGTTGGTTAAGATTGGAGGTTGGAAAATTGTAATGCTTACAGCATCGATACAACCCAGTGCATCTGTGGCAATAACAGTATATGTTCCTGCGCTTAGATTACTTGCTGTTGCAGTATTTTGCACAGGACTAGTATTCCATGAATATGTATAAGGACCTGAACCGCCAACTGCCACTGCAACAGCGCTACCATCGGTACCGCCAAAACAAGCAACATCAGTTTTTGTAGCGCTTACATCGAAAGAAGAACAACTTGGGTTATTCACCACCGTACTACCAGTTATTTGACATCCATTGGCATCTGTTATTGTTACTGTAGCTAAACCATAACAAAGTGTGCTTGAGGTTGTTGCAGTTGTTTCAGCATTCATCCACGAATAACTATAGGGACCCGTACCTCCAACGACCGAAACAGACGCACTTCCATCACAGGCAATATCCGTACTGGTATTAGTGCTCGACATATTGAGTTGTAAAGCACTTGGTTGACTTACAGAAATAAAGGCAGAACCTTTACAACCATAATTATCCATTACTGAAATAGAATATGTGCCTGCAAAGCCAGCTATATTTGAACTTGTGGCTCCTGTACTCCAATTGTATACATAAGGGAGCGTACCGCCAGTTGCATTGGCCGAAATATTACTTGTGCCACCATTACATAATATTGGTGTTGCAATTGGATTGACTTTAACCGTATCTGAAAAGAATATGGTCATTTGATCGTTGGCATTGGAACATCCACCAGACGTTCCTGTACTAGTAAGTGTGAGAGTTACAGATCCAGCAGCAATTTCAGCATTACTCGGTGTATATGCGGTGTTCAATGAAGTGTTGTTTGGGTTGAATGACCCTGTTCCACCGGACCAATTTCCACCCGTAGCATTCTGGACACTTCCTGATAGTAATACTGTTGGACTTGTGGCACAAACAGTTACATCTGCACCAGCGTTAACCACAGGGGGGTCACCAATTGTAACTGGGACAGATCTTGATTGAAATGGACAGGTAGCTGTGCTTAGTCCATCATTAACTTCTATGGTGTAAGTTCCCGCAGCGGCAGCCATATAGGTATTAGTGTTTGAAACTACATTTCCCATACTGTTTTTCCATTTGTACGTATAATTTCCATCGCCACCAGTTGCTGTTGCCGTAAGTAGTACACCTGGGCCATTAGTACAGAACTGTGCTGGATTAGGGTTAACTGTTACCCCAAGAGCAGAATAGGTATACAAACGTACAGTGTCACATGACGCAAAAGTTCCACAGCCAGAAGCTTGTGGAGTACCGCAAATTTTATAATCGATCCATGCCGGTGTTCCCAGGCCTGGACTGAATGAAGGATTATCACAATTCGTACAACTTAACAACGAATTATAAGCCCCGGGAGTAGTGTTGCCTGTGGATGAATTTATTGAAGTTATATTAATGTTATTCAATCCATAAATGTTCAATGGCAAAGAACATCCTATTCTGGTAGATGCATCCATTGGAAAGATCGGTTTGGGAATTTGTCTGAAAATATATTTCACCTTATTGCTCCCTGGTTTAGAGTATGTTATCTTGTGAGGGCCTGGGCCAGTTATACATACAGGAGAACCACCGGATATGCTCGTGCCACAACTTCCCGGTATTGTTAAATCACCTCCGGAAATGATGTTATAAGCACCGGAACCAGAAGGATCCGCATAGCCAGGCGCCACGATAATTTCTATTTGTGCTACATTTGGATTTAGAGTGACATAAAAAGATAAAAAATTAGTTGAGGTTGTAGATCCACAACACGAACCCTGCCTCACCACTTCAGGAGTGGTAAACGTCATGTTCGGTATTGCCGAAAGATCTAAATTGAAAAAGGGAACATTCGATTGACATTCCGGTAATTGACTTTGAGCGTGATAAGTTCCTGTTAAGAGAAAACTAATCAAAAACCAACAAAGTACACTGCGGGTAAAAACTGAATTATCCATAAGAAGTAATATTGGTGTAAAATGTAATTATCAATAAGTAATACTTGAATTTACATTAGGAACATAGGGTATTTCAACAATATTCTATGAGCGAAAATTTAATTTCAATGAAAATGAGTTATTGTTCAATTAAAGCCTTTAGATAGGTTGAAATTTAACAAAAACGATTTTTTTAAAACAATACGAAATTTTAATTCTAGGCTAAGTTGATTCGTTTTTTCTCGACTGATGTGATAAAAAATTATTACCTTCAAAGAGTACTTGTGCTTAGTTTTGATTCATTTTTTACCATTGCGGGCACTAGTAAATTGACAGATACGCATTGTTTTTACCTTTTACAATGAGAGTAATGACTAAACTAATTATTGTGTTTCTTGGATTTTCTGCCGTAATCCTTTCTTCTTGCAAGGAGGATCGTCCTTCTGTTAAGCCTATTTATGACGAATTGGTTGTTGCAGTATATTCAAGTGTTGAAGTACAACCAAAAGAAATATATAAAGTAAATGCAACAGTTGGAGGTGTTCTTACACACGTTTATGTAGAAGAAGGCGATGAAGTAGATAAAAATGGTGATTTGTTCATCATTGACATGCAACAAGCGAAGCTTACCGAGAGAAACGCTGAATTGAATTATAATCTTATCAAAGAATCATTGATGGGACAATCGAGTTTAATAGAAGACATGAAGTTGGAGTTGAATAACGCAAAGAATAAATTCATCAACGATTCTGTTCATTATCAGCGGTACAAAGAGCTTTATAAGAATGAGGCCGTTTCGAAGACGGAGATGGAAAATGTACGATTGATGTTTCTAACGTCTAAAAACACTTATAATGGTTTAAAAAACAGATTGAACAGAAAAGAGATCGAATTAAAAAACCAACTAGAACAAGCTCGGGTAAATGTTCAACAGTCCAAACTTCGAGGAAATGATTTTAAAATATCCTCTTTGATGGACGGAATCGTTTATCAGGTAAATAAGGAAAAAGGGGAGACGGTAAATGTTCAGGAACCATTAGCAATCATTGGGTCGAAGAACAATTTTGTTCTAAAAATGTTGATCGATGAGTCAGACATTTCCAAAGTATTTATCGATCAAAAGGTTATCGTGAGCTTGGAAGCTTTTCCCGGAAAGATTTTCAATGCTAAAATTTCAAAGATATCCCCCAGAATGAATCCATTAAATCAAACCTTTGAGATCGAAGCCTATTTCGTTAATCCACCTAATAACTTGTATATGGGCCTAACTGGAGAGGGCAATATCATTGTTCATGAAAAAAAGAAAACGTTAGTTATTCCAAGAGAATATCTGATGGCTGGAAATAAGGTTGAAACTTCGGATGGCCAGGTTAGCGTGAAAACAGGTATGTCAAACTGGGATTACATAGAAATTCTTTCTGGTATAGATAACAAAACGGTGATTTACAAACCGGAGTAAACATGAATTATAGATTGTTATTGTCGATATCAAAAACACATCTTCTTTCCAGAAAGAAGCAATCTATTATTGCCGCATTGGGAGTTACCTTCGGTATTGGTACTTACATCATCATGATGGGATTCATGCACGGATTAAATGGTTTGTTAGACGGTTTGATCCTCAATCGTACGCCTCATATTCATTTGTATAACGAATTGAAACCAACTGAATTACAGCCATTGGAAAAAGCTTACGAATATCGCGGCAAAATAATAATGGTTCAGTCAATAAGACCAAAACGTACTCAAAATCATATTAAAAATGCACTTCCCATAATTGAATTTTTAGAGAAACAGGATTACGTTAGAGGTATAACACCTCAAGTAAAAGCGCAAGCTTTTTATTTGGGAGGTCAAACACAGTTGAACGCAATAATCACTGGGGTAAATGTGCTCAAGGAAGCCGAATTCTACAATTTAAATGATTACATCATCGAAGGAGATGCGGAATCACTTAACAATGACGAAAATGGTATTTTGCTCGGTGCCGGAGTGGCTAAAAAACTTTCTTTGCATTTTGGTGACCATATACAATTGGCTTCCACCAAAGGAGATATTCAGTCCTTAAAAATAGTGGGCCTCTACCAAAGCGGACTTGCCGAGGTTGACAATATTCAGAGCTTTGTGAATATCAAAACCGCTCAAAGAATCATGGGAAAACAAAGCAATTATATCACTGACATCAATATCAAACTGTATGACATGGCCGAGGCACCTTCTTTGGCCAGAAAATTAGGAGATATTTTGGGATTAACAGCCGTTGATATTCAGACTGCTAATGCTCAATTTGATACGGGAACTACTGTAAGGAACATAATTTCATATGCCGTCTCAATCACTTTATTGATCGTTGCGGGATTTGGTATCTATAACATTTTGAATATGTTGATTTATGAGAAAATGAACGATATTGCCATACTCAAGGCAACAGGATTTTCAGGAGATGATGTAAAGCGAATTTTTATTTTTCAAGCTATAATTATTGGGTTTATTGGAGGCTTGATTGGGCTCGTTTTTGGTTACGGGGTTTCTGTGATTATAGACAATACTCCATTTGATACAGATGCACTACCAACCATAAAAACGTATCCTGTCGTATATCGTGTAAGGTATTATGTAATCGGTATTTGTTTTGCGATGATCTCTACATTTTTAGCTGGTTACTTTCCTTCAAAGCGAGCGAAAAAAATAGATCCGGTAGATATAATAAGAGGACAATAAATATGGCAGTTATACTAAAAACCGAAAACATTAATAAGTCGTTTCATGTGCCTGTACAATTTCAGGTTTTGAAGGATATTTCTTTTGAAATTGATAAAGGTGAATTTGTGTCCATTATGGGTAAATCAGGGTGTGGTAAATCAACGTTATTGTATGTTCTTTCTACCATGGATACCGACTATACCGGGGAATTGTGGTTGGAAGATGAATTGCTAACCGGTAAACCTGCCGATCGTTTGTCCCAGATCAGAAATGAAAGAATTGGTTTTGTTTTTCAGTTTCATTATTTACTAGCCGAGTTCACAGTTTTAGAAAATGTCATGTTACCGGCCAAGAAATTAGGCTTAAAATCACTTCAGGAAATTGAGCACGAGGCTATGGAGAAGTTGAAATTACTTGGAATTGATGACCAAGCTCTAAAATTAGCTCATAGGATTTCTGGAGGCCAGAAACAACGTGTGGCTATTGCAAGAGCATTAATAAATAATCCATCCATTATAATGGGTGACGAACCGACAGGTAATTTAGACAGTAAAAATGCTGATATCGTTTTTGACATTTTTAAAGAGCTTTCAGACGTCGAGAAATTAACTCTATTAGTTGTGACTCATGATGAGGATTTTGCCAAGCGAACTGACCGAATAATAGAGATGGCTGATGGTAAGATCTTTAAACACAGCCACAATCACAATGCATAAAAAAAGCCCGGTTGAGACCGGGCTTCATTTTTGTTTTATTTCTTAAGCCAGAACTGCTTTTACTTTATCAGCTGCTTCTTGAAGAAGTACTGCCGAGTGAACATTAAGTCCTGATTCATCGATTAGTTTTTTAGCTTCCTCAGCATTGGTTCCTTGTAACCTAACAATAATTGGAACTGGAATAGATCCCATATTCTTGTAAGCGTCTACAACACCTTGTGCAACACGGTCACATCTTACGATTCCTCCAAAAATATTGATCAAAATTGCTTTTACGTTAGGATCTTTCAAAATGATGTGGAATGCTTTTTCAACACGTTCAGCATTTGCTGTACCACCTACATCCAAGAAATTAGCAGGGTTACCTCCCGAAAGCTTAATGATGTCCATCGTTGCCATAGCTAGTCCGGCACCGTTTACCATACAACCAACGTTCCCGTCCAATTTAACGAAATTCAAACCTGCTGCATCTGCTTCTACTTCTGTAGGATCTTCCTCAGAGAAATCTCTCATTGCAGCGTAATCTGGGTGACGGTACAGCGCATTTCCATCAAGGGTTACTTTAGCGTCAACAGCAATGATTTTATTGTCTGAAGTTTTTAATACCGGGTTAATTTCGAACATTGAAGCATCGATACCGTTGTAGGCATTATACAATGAAACTACAAATTTTGTCATTTGCTTGAAAGCCTCACCTGATAATCCAAGGTTGAAAGCAATTTTTCTTGCTTGAAACCCTTGAATACCCACTTTAGGGTCAATTAACTCTCTATGAATAAGGTGAGGAGTGTGCTCAGCAACGTGCTCGATATCCATTCCACCTTCCGTAGAATAAACGATTACGTTTCTAGCGTTTTCGCGATCTAAAAGTACAGACATATAAAACTCTTGAGTTTCAGACTCACCCGGATAGTATACGTCTTGTGCAATAAGCACTTTATTTACTTTTTTACCTTTACCGTTTGTTTGAGCAGTTTCAAGATGTCCACCAAGGATACCTTTAACTTTTTCCTCAATATAATCAATACCTTTTGCAAGAACTACACCGTGAGATCCAGTTTCCTGAACGATACCTTTACCACGTCCACCTGCATGGATCTGCGCTTTAACAACATACCATCCGGTTCCTGTTTCTTCAGTTAATTTTTTTGCAGCTGCAACGGCGTCTTGTACATTATCTACAACAACTCCTTCTTGGATTGCCACACCGTAGCTTTTTAAAATTGATTTACCTTGATATTCGTGTAAGTTCATGCTCTGAAAATTTGAGTGGTAAAAGTAAGTTTAATATGTTTTAAATTCAAGTAATTTCAACAATAATTTAAGTAGTTAGGATTGTGCATTTTTCCAAGAACTAATTATTTGTTGAGAAGTATATTCTGTTTGTTTACGATCTTGTATCGAATCCCAAATTTTATTAATACCGTGCTGTAATGCCTCTTTTTCTTCATCCATAGCCGTATAAATTACTTTTGGATCTTGAAAATAGTGCTTTATGAAATTGGTATCGAAATCCCCCGATCTGAAAGCCGGGTGCTTTAAAACAAATTTCCCAAAGTCAAGTGTAGTTTTAAGTCCGGAAATTTGGTATTCATCAATTGCCTTGATCGTTCTTTCAATAGCTTCCTCTCGTGTACGTCCCCAAACCACTAATTTAGCGATCATCGGATCATAGAAAATAGGAATTTCCATTCCTTCGAGGAAAGCATCATCTACACGAACACTCTTACCTGAGGGAACTCTGTATCTGGTTAGTTTTCCAATATCCGGGGTGAAGCCATTAAGTGTGTCTTCAGCATATACACGCACTTCGATGGCATGTCCATGAATACTGAGTTCATCTTGAAGTTTAGGTAATTTTTCGCCGCGAGCAACTCTGATTTGCCACTCGACTAGATCAAGTTTTGTTATTTCTTCTGTAACTGGGTGTTCTACTTGAAGACGTGTGTTCATCTCAAGGAAAAAGAAATTGTGCTCAGCATCCAGAAGGAACTCTACCGTACCGGCTCCTTCATAGTTACATGCTTTACAAACAGCAACCGCCGCTTCGCCCATTTCTTTTCTGAGTTCAGGTGTCAGTACAGCACTTGGCGCTTCCTCAACAACCTTTTGGTGTCTGCGTTGAATAGAACACTCGCGCTCAAATAAGTAAACAACATTTCCGTGTTGATCAGCAAACACTTGTATTTCGATGTGTCTTGGTTTATCAACGAATTTTTCAATAAAAACGGCATCGTCTCCAAAGGATGATCTAGCTTCATTTTGAGCTAATCGCATTTGTTCCTCAAATTCTGTTGAGTTATGAACCAATCGCATTCCTTTTCCTCCACCACCAGCGGAAGCTTTGATCAATACGGGATATCCTACATTTTCTGCGATCTTAATTGCTTCTTGAACGTCTGTGATCGCAGAATCAACACCCGGAACAAGTGGTACATTGTAGTTTTTTACGGCTTGTTTGGCGCTGAGCTTGTCGCCCATTATCTCCATCGATTCTGGAGAGGGCCCGATAAGTTTAATCCCTGCTTCTCTTACTTTTTTAGCAAAACCGGCATTTTCTGAGAGGAAACCGTACCCAGGATGAATTCCGTCTACATTTAAATCTTTGCAATAAGCTAAGATCTTATCCTGTTGCAAATAACTTTCTGCGGATGGGCTTGGGCCAACGTAAACTGCCTCATCTGCTTCCATAACATGTGGGGCATTGCGATCTGCATCGGAATAAATGGCCACACTTGCAATATTCATCTTACGTAAGGTACGAATAACTCGACGAGCAATTTCTCCTCGGTTTGCGATCAGCACTTTTTTCATGGATCTTGTTTTGATACTTTTTCAGTGGTAAAAGTAATTAATACTTATCATCTACGGTTAAAAAAAGCTGAAATTACCTATGGGCAACTTCAAATTCTTCGGGTAAGTTAAACAGCTTTGTTCCATCGTTTAAAGGCGGAACTTTTGTCTGCCTCTTGTTCTTCTTAACCGGATATTTTTTGTTTCCCTTTGTTCTGAAAATGTCCAGAAAGTATTGAGCGAGTTTGAAATTTTCTATGTTGTCGAAATCCTCTTGATAGTGAATACCGACACCCTGCGTAAATAACCCAAGGTTTTTATCTTGAATGATGGAATAATCGTTGGACTCATTGAAAATATTGATTCTAAATGTTCCACTTTCATTCAGCAAATACTCTAAGCTAACGTCACCGATCAATGCACTTTGGTTTTGCTGATTGGTATTTTCTACACCAAAACTACCTGAAATAATAAGGCGATCTTCGAGGAAACCTTTTGAAACACCAACAGCCACTGTATTTTCTCCGGTTAGATTGTCGGAGGCCAGGTCCACATTCAATTTGTAATCTTTAGAAACCTGCGATAAAATGGAATTGATCTGATTGGTGACTAGATCCATAGCCGCAGAACCACCGGCCGCAGTACTACCTTTGAGAGGCTGGAAGCGCTTCCAAAGTAAAAGGGAGAAGAATTGTCTGTTCAACTCATCCTTATCACTTGTTATCCTCGCCAATAACGCTTTTCCAGTTTCATCAGCCTTTGGTGCTTTAATATCGAAATTGATGGTCGGTTTCATCAAAGATTCCGTCAGTTCCAAATAACAGAGTATTTTTTGGTTTGGTCCCTGACCTGTATTTTGAATTTGATCAGGCGAAATTTCTGAAAGATTAGCACTTACTTCATAGAATGTTTTGATTGCGAGTGTGGCATTGTATGGATCTCCGGTCCAGGTAATTGTTCCCCCTTCTTCAATATGGAAAGGTTGCTTTATTGGGCCCAAAGCGAAGTTGTAAAGTCCATCTTTGACACGGTAGGTTCCATCCATTGATAAATCACCCAAATTACTCAATTTCATGGCAATATCCCCAGATCCGCTTGCGGAGATTTCGTCTGCTGTTTGTTCATTGAAAATGATCTTCAATTTTGCATCCGGTGTTACTCTGAAGTTAAAATTAAGTTCAACACCTGTATAATCTATTTTTGGAATTGGAACTGTATAACTGGTGTCTTGACTTCTAAATGTAATAAAGTTGTTTTCTTCATCCAGGTCCGAAACACCATACATTGGGAAGTTTATCGTTGTACCTTTTTTTGTTTGAACATCAACCGTTATTTCAATGTTGTCGGCATAGCCAAAGATATTTGCCGTACCTGTCACATAACCTTTACCGTAGTAATAGTTGCCTTCTTCATACTCAGTGTTTAACACTAAAAATTTTTCCATTGAATTTCCGGATGGAAGTGCGGAGAAGAATGGTGAGAAAGTCTGTGGGTTATTGTTTTCGAGGTCGAACTGCAGGTCGAAATTCCAATCTTTATATTGATCATGGTAAACCGAACCGATAAGTGATCCTGTATTTCCTTCTTCATCCGTTACAGGCATGTTATCAATATAGAATCCGTATTCGTCTGCCGAGATGACGCCGTCAAATCCAAAATGTACGCCCAGCATGTCGATCATGGCGCTTGCGCTAATTAGATTCACTTTTCCTTTAAGTTTTGGGAAATCCGGAGTCCCTGTAACTTTTAATCGTCCGTCAACCAATCCTCGGATCTCATCCACAACCTTTGGATCCATAAATGCATTTGCAAATTGAATGTCTGTATGGTCAAACACCAAATTGAAATCTAGATTATTTTCTTTTCTTTCTAAGTAATAACTACCGTCAAAACTAAAAGTTTGATTACCACGGTACATTAAATCACCCAGTAAACCGATACTTTCATTTCCTTTGTTCCATTGGGATTGCACAAATACGTCGCCAACTTCCTGATTATTAAGTTCTAGTTGTTTGATGTAAGCGTCACCCATATAATAGAGGTTAGAGTAAGGATTGGAAATATATCCCCATCCGTTAACAAGGCCTTTCATTTCGACCGAGGTTCCGAAGAAAGTGCTGACCTCTTGAAGGTTGATGTCGTTAACTTTAAAATTTAGTTTGTCTGCATCATTATCGGCAATTCTTCCATCGACGGAAATAAATTGTTTTCCGCGTTGCACCTTGAATTTGGCAATATCAATATTTCTATCGCTTAAGGAAAAATTTGATTTATTTTCTATTTCCCAACGCATGTCATTGATGGAAAAATAGGATGGTTCAAGAATGATTTTTAAATTTTTATTGTCAATAATATTGGTCTCCCATACTATTAAAGACTTGTTACTCGTATTAGGGTTCCAAGAAATTCTTGATTTAAGGTCATTTTGTGTTCCAAAGGTAGAGAAATGAACTTCGTCTAGCTGAACTGAGTCATTATAGACAAATTTTTGTACGGTGTAATCGGCAGAAATATTATCTTCAGTAAGACTTTGAAGTAAACTGACTCCATGAAATTCCCTATCTTGATATACCACTTTTGGAGAAATCAAATCCATATTAAAAGATGCACTGACGCCGTTATATTTCCCTTTTAACTGTGTGCCGGGAGCGATCCACAAGTCAGGAACAAAAATGGAAAGGAAATCCTCCATGTCGTTTGTACGAACGTCATATTCGAATGTGCTTGGTATATAGTTTTTTGGTCTTTTGATCGGGGTGCCGGCAATCGAAGGGAAAACCTTTTTGAACTGTTGTGTAAAATCATTTACGAGTGTGGTAAAATCTACTTTTCCGCGAAGTTCAACATCTGCCAGTAAACTATGAATGGCGAAAATATCCTCATTACGGCCTCTAACTACCTCAAGTGTCAAACTTGGTATTTCGATCTGTTTATCACCTTCTTTATAAAGCATTCCATCCAATACAACCGAGCCCGACATAGTATTATTTGTTTTACCTAGTATATTGACTCTGAAGTTGGAGGTTAGGCTTGTGTTTTCCTTTTGTGAGATATTCAAATTGTCTAGAATTGCCTTTGTCAGATCTATGGAGAATTGCATATGCTGATTACCATTGAAATCAATAAAACCGTCGTATACCAGATTCAAGTTGTCATCCTTGATTTCGATTTTAGCTTCAAACTTTTTATCTACAAACTGACCTTTTTGAATATAAATGTCTTCGTAGGCATAACCCAGATAATCGAAACGATTTAAATTACCTTCGATTAAATTGAAGTGGATGTCCGCCGTTGAAAACGCTTCCCCGGCAACGAAAAAAGTCCCATCTACTACACCAAAATTTTTGTCGTCAAGGAATTTGCCCAACTGGAAATTTTCCACTTTGAAATCATATTCAGTAGCATTGGATTTTTCGAAGATATACGAGTTATTTATTTGGTTTTCAGTGAAGAGAATACCGTTGTCGACATTTACTTTTCCTAAAGCAGTTGATATCTTATCAGCGGCAATTACAAACTGTTTTTTATAACCATCAATTTTCACGTTAGTGGTTTCAAAATATGCCAGCCGTTTCAAATATTTGTCGAAACTAAGGTATTGCGTTGAGGCACTATTAGGAAGTTTTATATGTTCCAGATCATTTATGGATACATAAGCGTAATCGATGTTTTCATGCAATGGAGATTTTTCAAATTGACGAAAATCAGGAAGTTTAAAAGTGCCGCGTAATACAGTGCGCTGACCGGTGTGTAATTCAAGGTTGGAGATTTTTAGGTCTTTAACTTTGTTATTCATGTCACCACTTAAATATACACGCTGATTCATGCCCTCTAAAGCGGTTGCGAAATAAGAAACATCCAAGAGTGATACGTTTGATTTTCTGATCTTGGCATCAAAAGTTACCGAATCGACAAAGGTTTGTAAATCATCCCGCCCATTCATTAACATGTGAAATTTGGGAGCTTGAATTCTGGAGTGACCTGACCAGATCTGCACCTGA